>CANEWV010000092.1 GCA_947442905.1 Chitinophagaceae bacterium
TCTTTGCCAAATTCATTAAACTTTGAGAGGTTTTGATTGTCTAAGGTAGACTGCCAAATGGATGATTTATTTTGGTGAACCCAAATAAGCCTATTGCTGTTTTCAAGTATCGTATCTCTTTCTCTTAATAGCGGAAAGGGAGCGCCAATCATTCCGTAGGCACTTCTTTTTTCTCCACCTTGCAAAGTGTCCATTTTATTACGCCACATTAAATTTTTAATGGTTAAAGTAACGTTTGTACTTGCTTTTCCGGTTATGGTAATGGCTGGGTTGTTGGCATCTGCAAAAATGGCAATGGATATACTTTGGTTTTTTGCATTGGTGGCTTTAATAATAATGCTGCCGGTTTGTATATCGAGTGTTTGGGAAAATATAGCGCCATCAAGTATAGATGGGTTCGTGCTAATGGATATTTTTCCGATTTTTAATAGACGGCCAATTTCTGAATAGGCATCTGTTTTTGAAATATATAATTGTAATTGTCCGCTGCTATCCACCCATACATTGGCGCCAATATCGCCATTGCCAATGGGCATGGAGCCAGACGGTCCACTACTTTGTGAAGCCCACGCTACGTTGTATGGCGCAAGTTTCACTTGCGCCATACAAGCCCAAGGCCTAAAAAAAATCACCAGCACCGCAAAAGCTACGCACAATCCTCTTACTAAATTTCCTTTTCGCATATCCAATTAATTTCGATACTTATTTTTATAGAGTCCCATTTTGTCAAATGGGACAGGTTCAAATCCTTTTATTTTTTTAAATACTTCTGATGTAGGAAGTAATGTAAAATTTTCATGTTCGGCATCTACAAAGCCCGGATTAGTAGTGCATCTGTAATTATCTCTTTCGGTGATGGTCGCGTATTGTCCACCAATAAGTTTGGTAGGGCTTGTTGGGCCACCAATAATTAGGTTGTCTGCAAATACGTTACGGTTGGCGCGCATGGCTTTCCACTGCTTAGTGCCGGGTATGGTATCTAAATACTCGAGAAGTCCAGGATACTTACTAGCATAGGGTTCTGTGGTATAGGAAACGCTTTTTGTTAAGCGCGCTCTAATAAGGCCTTCTTCTCCAAACATCGATTTTTCGGAACCTGCTGCCCAGGTATAGTAGTGCGCAGATATTTGTGCAGTAGCATCGGTGGGTTCAATGATAATATTATTTTTCATGGTCAAATCCCAGCCGCTATTGGTAAATAAGATTCCATGCTTGGTTTCCATTTTATAAAATACGTTTCCAAAAACAAATACATCGGCACTCGAATCGTCACAATAAATACCCATGTTCATGCGGTTGGGGTTTCCAATGTGATGAAAATAATTATAGCGCACCACATTGCCTCTATCGCTAGGGTCTCTACCAATATACCATGGTGATGTGTCGTCCGAATTTAATGTAACATGATGGATATTGTTATATTCAAAAACGTGTTCGTTGCCGTGTACAAAAATGCCTTGCCAGTCGGTATTATAAATTTCGCAGTGTCTTATTTTGTTGCCGCATCCGTCTACGCTTATGCCCGACCAAATAAATTTATTTCTTCTATTAAAATCGTGAACTTTACAATTTTCAACAATATTGTTTGCTTTTGTTAAAGTTTTTTTATCGCCACCGCTTAAATAAATGCCACCGCTACCGGTGTTATACACGTCGCAGCTTAATATTTGTTGATCGTATCCGGCGTTTCTATTCCAGCTGGTATTTTTATAGAGGTAGTTTTGCAAGCTTCCAATAATGCCTGATACGGGACGGCCTTCAAAATTATCAATACTCATAGTTCCTTTGTTGGCCTCCGCGCCTTGGCCCATAAAAATGCCAGACGTTCCAACGTTTCTAATGGTACAACCTACAATGGTATTGTGGTGCCCACCTTCCATGTAAATGCCCATGCCCCTGCCAGCCTCAATGGTAAGGCCTTCTAGCGTTGTATAGGTTTGATTGATGATAGATACAATGGGCGTTTCAAGTACCGAAACGCTAATGCTTGCTGCTTGTAATGTACTAGGCGGCCAAACATATAACATCCCCGTTTTAGTATCTAACCACCACTCGCCAGGGCTATCTAATTCTTCTAAAATATTGTATGCAGTGTAAGCCTGAAAATCTCTGCCGTTTCCAAGTCCGTACAAATGTGGCGTTACTAATTTAATTTGTTTTTTAAGGGTGTCAATTTTTTCGATATTAATATTGTCATCTGCAAAACCATAATTAAAAGTGCCTTGTAGCCATATGTCTTTTTGCCCAGTCCATTTTGCATGTCTTGTATCGGTGTATTCAAATAAGGCACCTCTGTTGCTTGTGTCACCAATACGCGGTACAGATCCTTTATCAAGCACTTTGCCAATTTTGATGCTGCCACTGTTGGGGTAGTGTGCAAGCGTGAGTGGTTCGTTGTTAAAAAATAATTCAAGTGGTGCAGGAACAACAGGTTGTCCATGTCCATAGCTTTGGTGTTTGCCATAATTTATAATACCAACTTGTTTAAGAGATACCTGGTATAATGCTGCGGCTGCTGATTTACCAACCTGCATTAAAATAGCTGGGTCATTTACTTTTTTAAATGCACTGCCCTTAATTTTTTTGCCTCCCGAAATAATCACTTTGTCTTTGTTAACACCTCTCCAAATAATTGGCGTTTGTTTGCTGCCAGTGATAGCCTGATCTAATTTAAATCCTGCTTGCAGTTCATAATTACCGGCCCCTATATGAACAACAATGTCTCCTTCGTAATTTGGGTTAGCCGTTTTAAATTTTTTAATTAACATCTGCGCTTTTGAAAGTGATGCTACTGGCGCAGCTGCTGTTCCGTTGCTCTTATCATTACCAGCTGGCGACACATAAAATTCTTGCCCTAATGCATGGTTAATAACGAGTAAAAAAATGACGGTTTTAAGGAGTTGTTTCATGTGTGTATCTTAAAGTTTGCTGGTGCTGTATTGTCTATTATTTATTTTATATTGTATAAAATTTAGCGGTTATGGAAACAACACCCATTTCAATAAAAGAGGCGCTTGATCAGGCGTATAGTGTAACACCTGAACAGGCTTCATTTTTTGCGCAACATGGTTTTATAAAAATTAAAAATATTTTTGAAGCCTCTGTTATTGATTACATGAATATAGTAATTTCCAAAGAGGTGGACCGTTTAAATAATCAACAAATTCCATTAGAAGAGCGCGATACCTATGGTAAAGCATTTTTGCAAATCATGAACTTGTGGACGCATACCACTGTGGTAAAAGACATTGTATTTAGTAAACGAATAGCCCAAATCGCCACTGGCTTAATGCAAACAAATGGCGTACGTTTATACCACGATCAGGCGCTTTTTAAAGAACCTAAAGGTGGCCATACGCCTTGGCATGCCGATCAATATTACTGGCCGCTAGCCACCGAAAACACCGTTACCGCTTGGATACCATTGCAAGCAACGCCGCTTAATTATGGCCCACTCGAGTTTAGTGCAGGTAGTAATAAGTTAACGGCTGGCAGAGATAAACAAATTAGTGATGAGAGTCAGGCTTTTTTAGAATCCGAATTAAAAAATCAAAATTTTGAGCACGTTATAGAACCCTTTGATATGGGTGAAATAAGTTTTCATAGAGGATGGTTGTATCACCGCGCAGGCCCTAACGTTTCCGGTAACATGCGAAAGGTTATGACCATGATTTATATGGATAAAGACACCGTATTAAAAGAACCTGAAAACCACAACCAACTTGCCGATTGGGAAGCTTGGTGCCCAGGCGCTAAGGTTGGTGCCACTATTGATACACCTTTAAACCCCGTATTGTATGAAAAAGCTTAGTAGCATATTATTATTGATTTTTTTAGCTGTAGGTAAATCATTATCAGCGCAGCTACCCATTATTCCTTACCCGAATAAAGTAATAGAAGGAAAAGGTTTTTATATGGTTGCAACATCTGTAACAAAAGAAGCTGTTGTTGTAATTGACTCAAGTGCAGGATCTGTTGTTACTAGTACCGAAGGATATTTGCTAACAGTAACACCCAAGCAAATAAAAGTGGTTGCAAAAACAAAAGTGGGCGCGTTTTACGCTATGCAAACGCTTTTGCAATTAGAAGCAGCGTCTAAAAAAATTCCGGTGGTAACCATCGAGGATGCACCAGCATTTGGTTATAGAGGACTGATGTTAGACGTGGGTAGACATTTTATGCCAATCTCTTTTATAAAACAGTTACTGGATGTTATGGCGATGCAAAAGATGAACAATTTGCATTTGCATTTAACCGAAGATCAAGGATGGCGCATCGAAATAAAAAAGTATCCAAAATTAACAAGTGTAGGATCTGTGCGAGGCGGAACTTTAATTGGTAAGTATCCAGGGAGTGGCAATACCAACGCCGCCTACGGCGGCTTTTATACGCAGGCGCAGTTAAAAGAACTTGTTGCATATGCAGCTGCCAAGCATATTAATATTATTCCTGAAATTGAAATGCCAGGCCACGCAAGTGCTGCTATTGCTGCCTATCCGGAGTTAAGTTGTTTCCCTAACGAAGCTACCAAGCTTACAAATAATATGTACGCAACCACCACCGAAAATAAAATTAAAACTGTGGGCGGTAAAATTGTACAAGAAACATGGGGTGTTTTTGATGACGTATTTGCGCCTTCCGAATTCACTTTTAATTTTATTGAAAACGTATTGGATGAAGTGATGGATATTTTTCCGTCCAGTTATATTCATATTGGTGGCGACGAATGTCCTAAAACAGCCTGGAAGCGCTCTAGTTATTGTCAGAACCTTATGAAAGAAAAAGGCATTGCTAACGAGCATGCGCTTCAAAGTTATTTTATTCAACGTGTAGAAAAATACGTGAATAGTAAGGGCCGTAAAATAATTGGCTGGGATGAAATTTTAGAAGGCGGTCTTGCACCTAATGCAACCGTTATGAGTTGGCAGGGTGAAGAAGGTGGTATTACTGCCGCCAAAGAGCATCATGATGTAATTATGACGCCACAGGGCAACTGTTATTTAAATTTTTATCAATCTGCAGATTCTCGCGACTCTATTGCTTTTGGTGGTTTCTTACCGCTTGAGGCCGTTTACAATTACAACCCAGTGCCAGCGGCTCTTACCGCAGAGGAGGCTACTTATATTAAAGGTGTGCAGGGAAATTTATGGACCGAGTATATTGCTAACAAAGACCTGGCTTCTTTTATGTTGTATCCGCGTGCTATGGCTATCGCCGAAAACGGATGGACAAAAACAAAAACCGGTTTCGATCATTTTACAAACCGGGTAACCAGCTGGAAGCCTCTATTAAAACAAAAAGGGCTTCATTTTTCGGATCATTTATACAATATACAAATTACCAGCAAGCCAATTGCTGGCGGCATCAATGTTTCTATTGGTGGCGTAGGAGCGGCTTATAAAATCGTGTACAATACAAATGGCAAACTGCCTAGTGTAAACAATCAAATCTATACGGGTCCAATTACTATTACAGGCGACGCAAATTTACAAGCGGGTGTTCTAGTCAATAACAAAATAACAGATATTGCTACTGCTGCATTTTCTATCAATAAAGCAACAGGTGCTAAGCTTGTGTCATTACTGAATGCACCCAAAGCGCCTTATAATAAAAGTGGTAACACCGGCTTTATAAACGGTATTCTTGCAAATGACGCTAGATTTAGCGATGGCGAATGGCTTGCCTGGGAAGGTAAATCAATTGACGCAACACTTGATTTGGGCACAGCTACAACTATTACGCAAATTTCTACGCGCTTTATTAATAGCCGTGGCAGTTGGATTCATTTGCCAACAAGTGTAGAAGTATTAGGATCAGTAGATGGTAAAACATTTACGCGCCTGGGCTTACAACAAAATTTTGATAATAGTAAAGAAGGAAATTTACCCGTTTTGTTTACTGTACCTTCTACTAATGTTAGATATATTCAATTGATAGCGCATCCTGTAGCAATTATACCGGCTGGATTTGCAGGAGCTGGAAATCCTTCTTGGTTATTTATGGATGAACTCATTATAAAATAAATATGATGGCAAAAGTAATTGACACCCACATGCATAGTTGGGACTTACAAAAAGTTAGGTATAGTTGGCTGGATGGCGATACGTCTATACTAGCGAAAAATTATTATCCATCGGATATTGAAGCGCAGTTGTCTTCGGCAAATGTTAGTGCAGCTATCATGGTGCAAGCGGCAAATAGTATAGAAGATACTGCCTTTATGTTTGATTGTGCCGAGCAGTATCCTTGGATTATTGGGGTAGTAGGTTGGGTAGATTTGTTAAATCCTGAAACTGCTAAAAAGCAATTAGAATCGCATCTTCAAAATAAATATTTTAAAGGGATTAGACATTTAATTCATGACGAGCCGGACAGTAGCTGGCTACTGCAACCAAATGTTATTAAAAGTTTAGAGATACTTGCCAATCATGGACTTCCTTTTGACGTGGTGGGTGTAAAAACCGAGCACATTAAGGCGGCCATACAGGTAGCCAAACAAATACCTCATTTAAAAATGGTATTTGATCACTTAAATCATCCGCCCATTGCTACTAATGAGCAGTTTGGTGCTTGGGGAGACGCAATAGCCGAAGCCGCTGCTATGCCTAATTTTTATGCTAAAATTTCGGGGCTTGGCACTTGTTGTGCAAATTTTAATGATTGGTCTGCTACTACCATCGAGCCTTATGTGGCCTATGTTTTAGAGCATTTTGGCGTAGATAAATGTATGATAGGCGGAGACTGGCCTGTGTCTTTACTCGCAGGCGATTATGTAACAACGCATCATCAGTATCAA
>CANEWV010000093.1 GCA_947442905.1 Chitinophagaceae bacterium
CGGCAACGGGGGCGGTTCCGAAATTGCCTATTGTAGAGTAAGTGGGTACCTTAAATTAGTGGGTCATCAGATCACCGAATTTGAAGATAAAACATCTGTAAAATTTGAACGGGGCACCATTCATAAAAAACAATGGCTCCGCGTGTATGCAGTTTGGGACGCTGATTGGGTTGCCGATAACAAAGAACAGGTTTTTGCGATCTATGAAGACGATAACAATTCAGAAATCACATTTACGGGCTCTTTGAGCACAACTGTTAAAGTAGCTGCTGGCACAACTATCGATGGCAGCATCGACTACCAAATTAAAAGGAGCTCGCAAGATGATATTATCAAGCAACTAAAAATTTCGAGGGTCTCTTATTTTGCAGGCGCCCTAAGAAATCAAGGATGGGGATTTGGGAACGATAAATCATTTTTGCCAGCATCTGCTTCGCATGGTTGGCCAATTTATGACGCAGTACCAGAAGGAGGTGCAAACGTGGGTTGGACTTGGCCTTATGATGGGTATTAGTAGTTTGTAAATAACTAACAAGCCAACGCCAATACTAGTATCCATCCTTATTCGCTGGATACAAAATAGTAGTAACGTTGGCTTGTTTTCTATTTCAAATCGGCGGTATTCACACGCGTTGGTGTGTCTTTACCGCTAACAATACCACGAGCACTAAGTGCTATAGCCTTGATAATTCTTGTCATATTATCAATGTCAATGGTACCAATTTCATCGGTGGCTTTATGGTAATAGGGGTCGGTATCTATTTTTGTTGTAGAAATGGTATGGGCCGGAACACCCAGTCTAGCAAGGGTTGCATTGTCTGAACGGTAAAATAAATTTTGAGCAGGATATGGATCTGGATAAAAAGTAAAATCAGTGCCTTCTAAATTAGCTTGCAAAATCTTACCCATATCCGTTTTTTCGAACCCTGTAATAAACGCAGAGTTTTTACCCCACTTACTTTCGGAACCAATCATTTCTAAATTAAACATGGCCATTACTTTAGCCGGATCAAATTGATTTGAAAAATAAGTTGCGCCAAAGCCACCTACTTCTTCTGCGGTAAATGCAGCAAATACTAGGGTACGTTCGTTATTATTGAGCGCTTTAAAATATTTAGCGAGTACCATCATAGCCGTGGTGCCAGCTGCATCATCATTGGCGCCATTAAAAATAGAATCGGCTACAACATTGCCATTTCTGTCCTTACTGGTAATTCCCAAATGATCATAATGTCCACTAAAAATTACAATTTCTTCGGGTCTAGATTTACCAGGAAGTACACCTACGACATTGGCAAGTGGCATTTCGGTAATTTCATGTTTGGCTTCAATGCTATAGCTAGTAGGGTTTATAGTACTTAAAACAAAAACCACCGATTTGTCAGATTTAAACAAATTAGACTTGAGCCTCGTTAATCCACTAAATATTTTTGCAAAACTAGTATCCACTATTACAAGCGCATTCTTTTTTAAGCCCGTAAGCTTGCGCGCTTCACTCATCAAGTTGGCTGTTTTACCAATGGTTATTTTTTCAAAACCAGCTGTTTCATTGATTGATAAATTAGCTTGCGTGGTTACAACAACAATATCTTTTTTATCGAGTGTAGTACCGTCAAAAGTTCCAGATGTACCTAAAAATTTAGTACGCACCATCGCAAAAGACTGTAAGTAAGATCCACTGTTATTAAGGGTTTGAAGACCAGTGGCCTTAAACTCATCCGCAATAAACGCAGACGCTTTTTCGATACCCGGCGTAAAGGTCCTACGCCCCTGCATATCGTCTGCAGCAAGTATCGTTTCGATACGTCTTACTTCTTTTTCTTTAATTAGCTTATCTACGTTTTGCGCCTGTGCAGAAACAACAAGTAGTAAAACAAAAACTAGCATATTTATTTTTTTCATAAAAACCATTTATTTGAATTGTATGTTGAAGGCAACTAAAATACAGCTAATTATTTAGAAGCTTACAAGCTCATCATTTCTTTGAACTTAACGGTTTGACGTCTACTCACTTCAATTTTTTCGCCACCCTTTAACTCTACAATGAGTCCACCATTAAAGTAAGGTTCAATTTTATCAATCCAACGCAGATTAATGATATGCTTTCGATTGGCCCTAAAAAACATGCGATCATCGAGGCGTTCTTCAAGTGCATTTAAAGATTTTAATATGAGCGGCTTGTTGCTATCAAAAAATACTTTAGCATAGTTACCCACGCTCTCAAAAAGCCTAATCTCACCTAGTTTTACAAACCAACAACGCTCCCCATCTTTCACAAACACCTGGTCTAATTCTGTTAATGGACCTCGGTTGTTACCATGAAAACCAATTTGTTCTTTAAACAATTCGGCCTGTAATTTTTGAATAGCGTCCGACAAGCGCTTGGGCTCAATGGGTTTTAATAAATAATCAAGGGCATTTACTTCAAATGCTTTGATGGCATAGTCGTCGTAGGCCGTGGTAAAAATTACCTTAGGTGCACGCTCTACTTCTGCTAGTAAATCAAACCCTGTTTTTCCTGGCATTTGAATGTCTAAAAAAATAAGGTCGGGATTGTGCTGTTCGATTTTTTCGATGCCCTCATCTACATTAGATGCTTCATCCAGCACTTCAATGTCGGCATGATCTAACAATAATTTTTTTAACTCATTACGCGCTAGTCGTTCGTCATCAATAATAATTGCTTTTATGGCCATATTATTTTCTATTAAAATTATTTATTGTTGGGTGCTAAAGGAAGTCTAACAACTGCCTCCACCATATGATCTTTTGTGTTTTGAATAAAAAAGTCTGCTTTGTTACCAAAAAGTAATGCGAGTCTATTTTTGGTACTACTAATACCAAAGCCACTATTATCAATATCTAAATCTTCCTCTATAGCGCCTGTATTTTTTATCATAAGTTGGTGGTGTTCGTTTTTAAAATCGGACCATATTTCAACAACGCCTCCTTCTCTTTGCCTACCAATACCATGCTTGATGGCATTTTCAACAAGTGTTTGCAGCATCATTGGCGGCACGGGCTGATCGAGTGTGTCTTCGTCGATGTGATATACAACACGTAACCTACTTTCAAATCTAATGGTTTCAAGCGCTAAATAATCTTTTACAATAGAAAGCTCTTTTTCCAGTGTCACGGTTTCAAGTTTTTCGGCTTGCATACTGCTGCGCAAAATATTACTAAGCTCTGTAATGGCTGTTCTGGCACGCTCAGGATTTTCATCTACTAGGGCTCTAATACTATTGAGTGCATTAAAAATAAAATGTGGATTGATATGCGCTTTAATTGTTTTTAATTCAAGCTCTTTTACAAGCGTTTCAAGTCTTACTTTTTGAATTTCATTCATTCGGCCCAACTGAACATAGTGCCAGACATAATAAATGCTCACCCAAATAAATATCATGGGCGAATCAAAAATTAAATTGGAAAAGAAACGCGTACTTACAGAAAATTTAATTTTTGGATTATAGAGCCCAACCCACTCCACAATGGCACTGTTGGTTAAGCTGCAAAAAACAACGATACCAAAAAAGAGAAGCATGAGTAGCCACCATTTCTGAAAAGGGAAAGGAGGTCTTAACTTAAGCCTAACAATCAGGGTTCTAAATAAATGGGTAAATAAGATACCGGAAACTATAGTAATACCCAGTCTTGGATAAAAAACGGGATTGGGCTTGCTGTCAAAAATGAAAGCGAAGAAAATCATGGTTAACCCATAGGAAAACCAGCCGCCTAACTGACACCACCAATAAACACGGTTATTTCTTCTAGACATAACTACAAATATAAAAATTAAGGGAGCCAAAAGGGGTAAATTAAGGAAGAAAGGCAAAAACCAACCTTGGTTGGCATAAAATAAAGTGACGAAGGGGTGAACCTTTGGTTTTGTGTGATGTTTCTATTGTAGGAAAGGTGTTTTGCTTCACACGAAATACCTATTTTTACAACCTAAACTAACTTTTTGCATGGAAATAAGGCCAGGAGCACTACTTGGGAATATCAATAACCCCGATGACCTCAAAAAGATCCCCAAAGATCAGTTGCATCAAGTTTGCAATGAACTACGCCAATATATCATCGACATTGTGAGTGTGCATGGTGGGCATTTTGCGGCCAGCCTTGGCGTTGTTGAATTAAGCGTTGCCCTTCATTACATTTACAACACTCCTTACGACCAACTTGTTTGGGACGTAGGCCATCAGGCATATGGACATAAAATACTAACAGGACGTAGAGACCAGTTTGTGACCAATAGAAAATATAAAGGACTTAGTGGCTTTCCGAAAAGATCTGAAAGCGAATACGACACTTTTGGTGTGGGTCACTCTTCTACCTCTATTTCTGCAGCACTCGGGATGGCAATGGCTGCCAAATACAAAGGTGAAAACCGAAAGTCAATTGCTGTTATTGGTGACGGTTCCTTAACAGCAGGTATGGCTTTTGAAGCCATGAACCACGCGGGCGTTGCGAATAGTGATGTGCTCATTATTTTAAATGACAACTGTATGAGTATCGACCCAAATGTGGGTGCCCTCAAAGAATATTTAACAGATATTGCCACATCGCCAACTTACAATAAAGTAAGGGATGAAATATGGAACTTATTAGGCAAAATGCCAGTAGGAAAATCTACCTCAAGATCACTCGCTTCTAAATTAGAAGCCAGCGTGAAAGGCATGGTAAACAAGAGCAGTAACCTTTTCGAAGCTTTACAACTCAGGTATTTTGGACCTATCGATGGCCATAACATTACCAACCTTGTAGATACCCTCAAAGATTTAAGAGACATCCCCGGACCTAAATTGTTACACGTTATTACAACAAAAGGTAAAGGCTATGAGCTTGCAGAAAAAGACCAAACAAAATGGCATGCACCAGGACTGTTTGATAAAGTAACCGGTGAAATTTTTAAGAAGAAAATTGAAACAACTCAGCCACCAAAATACCAAGACGTTTTTGGACATACCCTTGTAGAATTAGCAGAGGCAAACCCATTAATCATGGGCGTTACACCTGCTATGCCTAGTGGTTCTTCCTTAAAGTTTATGATGGATAAAATGCCTGATCGTGCATTTGATGTAGGCATTTGTGAGCAGCATGCGGTTACACTGAGTGCAGGCCTGGCCACACAAGGTATGCGTGTGTTTTGCAATATTTATTCTTCATTCATGCAACGTGCTTTTGATCAGGTCGTGCATGATGTAGCGATACAAAAATTACCCGTAGTATTTTGTTTAGATAGAGCTGGACTTGTGGGCGAAGATGGACCTACGCACCATGGCTGTTATGATATTTCATACCTCCGCTGCATTCCTAATTTAATTGTGAGTGCCCCTATGAATGAGCAGGAGCTACGTAACCTTATGTATACTGCACAACTTGATAGCACGGGCTTGCCCTTTGTAATTAGGTACCCTAGAGGTGAAGGTGTTATGCCGGAATGGAAAACGCCATTAACAGCTATTGAAATTGGAAAGGGCCGAAAAATAAAAGACGGAAAAGAGGTGGCCATTTTAAGTTTTGGTCATCCCGGAAATTTTGCTACAACAGCAATCAGAAATTTAAGATCGGAAGGAATAGATCCGGCGCATTATGATATCAGATTTGTAAAACCACTTGACGAAGCGTTACTACACGAAGTATTTACAAACTATTCTAAAATTGTAACGGTAGAAGATGGAACGGTTGTAGGTGGTTTTGGTTCTGCAATACTAGAATTTATGAATGCCAATGGCTATAAAGCGGATGTTACCATTTTAGGTATTCCGGATAGACTTGTAGAACATGGTACACTTAAAGAATTACACAGCGAATGCGCCTATGATGCAGCAGGTATTGAAGCGGCTGTAAAAGAAAGCGTTACTACAAAAGCGTTACAAACTGTATAAAAAATTACTCCATTTCTAATGGAACGTCTTCATCGGTAAAACTACTTGGAAGGTCTTCATCTGTAAGACCTTCTTCTTTTAGTTCTTCTTCGCGGTTGTCATTCCATTCAATAATAAAGTTGTTCATACCCTCGCCCACCAATAGTTTCATGTATTTCTGCTGGGTTAATTCGAGGGTCGATAAAAACAGGAATAAAGCGTGAACGCGGTCGTTACAAATTTCAAATACTTTTTCAAAAGCAACTGTTTTTTCGCCACGCACAAAATCTAACATATAGTCTCTACTACCTTCCATCGTGTAGTTGTAACGCACCACCGTATGCACAGGTTGGTTTTGACGATCATGCACACGCTGCATTACTTTTTCAAAAGCTTTCATCAGCTTGAACATCGTGATGTTCTGAATTTCAGTTCCTTCTGATGCATCTTCTCCAATAGAAATGAGTTCCTTTTGAAGATTACCACGTTTTACCATGAGCATACGCACGGCTTCCATATCAGCCATTTGCGCAGAGGCTTCTTTGAAGCGCTTGTATTCTAATATTTTGTCAATCAGTTCTTGGCGTGGATCGATTTCATTTCCTGAAGCATCTATTTCTTTACGCGGCAGAAGTAGTCTTGCCTTGATGCGCATGAGGGTAGATACAAATAAAATAAACTCGCTCGAGAGTTCAATATTTAGCTTTTCTCCTTGATGAATAAACGCCAAGAAATCTTTAATAATTCTAGTGATGGGGATATTGTAAATATCCAGTTCGTCTCTTTCTATAAAAAACAATAAAAGGTCAAAGGGACCTTCAAACTGATCTAACTTAATTTGATAATTGGGAACATTCACAGCTTCACACTTTTGCTACAAAGAAAACCCCTTCGGGCCTCA
>CANEWV010000094.1 GCA_947442905.1 Chitinophagaceae bacterium
AAAAGAAGGATTTGCAGCTTTGTACGCTTCAATATCTAATACCGTTACCGTTTTTCTTTTATCACCCGCAGTGTAAGCAGCTGCTAAATTTTGAGTTGGTAAATTAGTACTCCAACCTGCAGCATAAGGCATTTGGCCAGAACCATTTAAGCCTCTGATACCACACTGTTGAATAGCATAGTTACCTTGGCCACGTGTTGCTCCACCCCAGTTGTAATAAGGAGATACATTAGAGTATTGAATTTCAAAAACAGATTCAGGACCGTTTTCGCCAGTTGCTAAATACATAGCACCAAAATCAGAAACAAGTGAAAATGCATTTGCATTGATCACTGCATCAAGTGTGGTAGCAGCTAAATCAAATTTACTTTGATAGAGGTATACTTTACCAAGTAAAGCCTGTGCAGCATACTTTGTAATTCTACCCTTTTGAACTTGTACTGCTGGAAGCGCCGTTACAGCTGCTGTTAAATCCGCTTCAATTTGCTTGTAAACGTCTGCTTTAGGCGAACGCTTTAAAGTTTTTGATTGCGCAAGACTTAAACGCTTGTCTGTAAAAAGAGGCACATCACCAAACATACGCACCAGCGTAAAGTAATAGTATGCACGTAAAAAATGTACTTCACCGTAAAGGGCTTCTTTACCAGCAAACTCAACTTTTTCACCCGCTAAATTGGCTGCTTTATATTGCGCCATATAGTTGGCACGGTTAACACCTTCGTATGCAGATACCCAAATTTCTTGAAGGGTTCCGTTTACAGGTGTGTGTGTATAGTCATCAATTTGTTGTAATGATAATACGTCAGACGCATTTTCACCACCCGATACTGCGTTATCAGAAGCAATATCACCAATAGGTACAACTTGGTTGATCCATTGTAGTGGCGTGTAAACACTCACCAACATATTTCTATAATCAGATGCAGACTTTAAATAGTCTTGCTCTGTGATAACAAAATCTTCGTGAGGATTGTAATCGACCCACTTTGTACAAGATATAAGCGTGGTAATAACTAAAACCAGGCCTACTATTTTCATTGAATTGATCTTCATAATTGTATGTTTAAGTAGTGAAGATTATAGTTTAATATCAAAGCCAAAAGCAAATGTTCTAGCTTGAGGATATGCACCACGATCGATACCTGTATCTAAAATACCACCCGCAATTTCAGGATCAAATCCAGTATACTTTGTAAATACAAAAGCATTTTTTACTTGTGCATATACGCGAATACTGTTGAACCATTTTTTAGACGCTGGTGTATTAAAGGTGTAACCGAGTTGAATATTCTTGATTTTTAAGAAAGAACCATCTTCTACATATCTATCTGATACTCTGATATTACTATTTGCATCTACAAATGAATATCTTGGTAAACGCGCATCGTTTGTAGTTCCCTCACCAGTCCAACGACCTAGTACAGAGCGGTCTTTGTTAGAAAAGTTAGCGTTACGCTCGTATGCTTTATAAATATCATTGCCTACAGAAGCATACAAGAATGTATTAAAATCAAAGTTTTTATACGTTAGGTTAAAACTCCAACCCATTGTAAACTTAGGGAACGGATTACCAATATTGGTTTGGTCTGAAGCATTGATCACACCATCACCATTCATGTCTACGTATTTAATATCACCTGGCTGTGCACCTGCTTGTTTAGCTGAAGCTGCAATGTCTGCTGCATTTTGGAAAAGTCCTGCAGTTTTGTAGCCATAAAAATAGCCTGGTGCAAATCCTTTTTCAAATACAGTAACACTTTGTGATTGACCATTGAAGTAAAATCCACCTAAAATTTTAGCAGTTCCATTATCGTTGGTTGCTGTAACTAAGTTGGTAGCTGTTGTGAAAGTTAATGCAGTATTAAATTTCAAATTCTTACCAATCGATTCGTTATAATTTAAAGTGAAGTCAAAACCACTGGTTTTAGTAGCACCAATATTTGCAATTGGACTAGGTACAGTTCCTAAATACAATGATGCAGCTGGGGTAAATAATAAACCGTCAACTGTTTTTTGGAAATAGTCTGCGTTTAAAGAAAACTTGTTGTTAAGTACAACTAAGTCAAAACCAATATTTGATTGGATTTGCTTTTCCCATCTTAGTGTGGTATTAGCAGAAGATCCAACTGTAGATCCTGGATAAAATACATCGTTAAATGTATATCCATTACTGTTTGCAGTAGGTCCGTAGCTTGGTCCACCAGTAACAATGCTAACAAATTGTGGGTTCACATTTTCGTTACCAATGCTACCATAGCTTCCTCTAATTTTAAGTTGATCTACCCAGTCTGCTTTAAAGAATTTTTCTTTAGAAACAACCCATCCAAGTGATCCAGAGAAGAAGTTACCAAATTTATTATCAACACCAAATGCATAAGAACCATCTCTACGTGCACTAAATGATGCTAAATATTTGTCTTGATAGTCGTAGTTGATACGAGAAAAATAAGAAAGGTTTCTTCTAAAATATTGGTAGTAGTAACCTGCTAAAGCATTGGTATTGGTTGCTGTGTTGTTTCCAGTTGCAGCCGTAAAATCTGCAAATTCCCAACTATTAAATGGAACATCTTGACGAGTTGCGCCAGCAGCATTTCCACTCACTTTTGCTAAAGAAAAACCAAGCACGGTTTCAAAATTATGATCCTGCTTTAGTTTAAAGTTATAGTTTGCAAAAGACTCCCAAGTGTAATTGAAGTTGCTCACTTTTTCGTGTGAAACACTATTGAACCTTCCGGTTACAGTAGAACCATCAGCATTCATTGAATTGTCTACGTTTAATGGGCCATAGAACACAAGTGGGGCAAAGCTTTTAGCATTGCCATCATACTTTGTGTAACCAAAACGAGAAGACAATGTTAGGTTGTTTAAAACCTTGTATTGCAACTCAAACTTTCCGTAAATTTTAGAACCAACATTTGAGTTGTACGTGTTCTCTAATTTAGTAAGCGGGTTAAAAATTTCAGATAATAATAAATTACTGAAACCATATTTACCTGCTGTATTAGGTACATTGTTTAATACACTTACGGTAGGATCAAAATTGATCGCACTACCAATAACACTATTAAATGAATTCTCTTGAATGCCTTTAGAGTTTAAAGTAACTGCAGTGGTATTCAATAAGAATTTAAGTTTCTTAGAAATATCAAAAGTTAAGTTGGCAGAAAAGTTACCTCTATCAAAACGAGATTTGTCATTTCCTCCTACAATACCACCTTGGGTTAAATAACCCGCAGATAAGAAGTAGGTCATATTTTCACTACCGCCTTGTGCTGCAATCGTATGAGATTGCATCGCAGCTCTTTTAAATATTTGGTCTTGCCAATTGGTGCCCACACCTAATAAAGAAAGGTTTGGAAACACAATAGGTCCACCAGCAGTGGTGCTACCTTCATTGATCATGGCAGCATATTCTGTAGCGTTTAAAACACCAAGGGTGTTCATCACTTCTTGCACGCCATAGTTACTATTAATAGTAATCGCTGCTTTTTGGTTTTTTCTACCACCTTTAGTGGTCACCACGATAACACCATTACCACCTTTAACACCAAAAATGGCAGTTGTAGCAGCATCTTTTAATACGTTGATTGACTCGATATCTGCAGCGTTAATAGCATTAAGGTCAGTGAGTGTTTGAGGAACCCCGTCAATAATTACCACTGGGTCAGTACCAGAGAAAGAAGGAATACCTCTAATTAATACGGTTGGTTTAGCTCCAGGTGATCCAGATTGAATCACGTTAACACCAGACGCCTTACCTTGTAAAGCCTCTTCCGTTCTTACAGGTTTTAATTTTTCAATATCACTTGACTTTACTGTTGAAATAGCACCAGATATTTTGGTAACCTTTTGGGTACCATAACCTACTACTACAACATCACCAAGTGTGTTTGCAGGGTTTTGCTCTAAAGAAACCTCTACTTCACCTGCTTTTACTACCGTAACCTTGGAAGTAATTAAGCCTGTGTAAGTGATTTCTAGGATAGAACCTACAGCTGTGTTAAGTGAAAACCGGCCATTGGCATCGGTGAGGGCAACAGATTTGCCCTTAACAGAAACAGAAGCCCCTACTAGCAATTCGCCAGTATTTTTGTTTTTTACTCTACCGGTAACGGCAATTGACTGAGCGTAAAGCGTTTCTACGCCAAGCCCGAGCATCAAAACAAGGCACATAAGAATAAATCTTATTTTCATAATGCAATCGTTTATGTGAAAGAAAAAAAATGAATTTTTGGCAACGTAAAAGTAGTAACAGACACTACAAAATCTTTATTGTTTAACACTTCAATACTACATCACTATTTTTAACTAATTGATTATCAATAATGTAAATTACTTCAATACTACATCAATGAACATTTCATATATTTAAGTTTTAATAAAATCTTTGAGCAGTGAAAAAAATTATCTTTTTACTCCTTCTTCCCATTTTTGCTAGTACACAAAATACTATTGGCCTTCCAGATATTATTAATTATTCTAAACTATCCTACAACGCAGGACTGCAGAACTGGGATGTTAAACAAGACAAAAACGGAATTGTTTACTTTGCCAATAACGAAGGCTTATTAAGTTTCGATGGCAAGAATTGGAAACTATACCCCCTACCCAATAAAACCATTGTTAGATCAGTTGCCATAGGCAGCGACCATAAAATTTACGTGGGTGGGCAGGACGAACTTGGTTATTTTGCCCCAAATACCAACGGTAACCTAGTTTATAACTCACTTACAGCGTTAATTCCTGCAAAATTCAGGTCATTTGAAGACGTTTGGGACATCGTTTCTTTAGGTTCATCCCTATTTTTTAGATCTCCCAATAAAATCTTTCAGTACAATGGGGGTGCCATTACAGTATTTAAAGCCCCTTCCGAATGGGCTTACTTAACCAGCTGTAACGGCAAATTATACGCCCACGACTACCAAACAGGCCTGATGTCATTTGAAAATGATAGCTGGCAACCAGTCCAAACTAATTATAGTTTCTCCAAAACTGACCCTATTACAGGTATGATCCCAAGCGGACCCGGAGCCATCATTACCACTTTAAAAAGCGGGATTTTTTATTTCGCCAACAGTACCATCACCCCAATTAAGTCAGGCGCTGCTAATTTTATTCAAAATGAACGGATTTATAGCGCCATTGCCATCAACAAAGAGTGGACTGCCCTAGCAACAAGCAACAGTGGTGTATATATTATAAATAACAGAGCCGAAATCATTCAAAAGTTTTCAAGTACCGAAGGCCTTCAAAGCAATAATATTTTAAGCATCTTTTTAGACAACAAACAAAATTTGTGGTTGGGCTTAAATAATGGACTAGATTTTATTGCCTATAACAGCGCTATCAAACATATTTCACCCAAACTACTCGACGAATCTGGCTACACGGCCATGATTCAAAACCAACAACTTTATATTGGTACATCCAACGGTCTATATACGGTTGGACTTCAACCCCTAAAGGATTTAAGTTTTAGTAAAGGCGATTTTTCGTTGGTACAAAATACAAGCGGCCAAACATGGGGCCTTTCACTTATCAATAACAAATTACTATTAGGACATCACGAAGGTGCATTTTATGTAAACAATAATACGGCTACCTCCTTTTCAAATAAACCAGGGTTTTGGAATTTCACACCACTAGGTAATATGTCACCTGCAAGTATTGTTGTGAGCGGAACATATAGAGGTCTTACCATTTTTGACGCCAAAGCCAATCAACTCTTTCAAACACTAGATATACCAAATTTTATAGAGTCATCTAGGTATGTGACCATCGATACCGAAGAAAATATTTGGGTATCGCATCCTTATCATGGCATCTATAAGATTGAAAAAAATATAGACGGAAACTATACTACCAAACAATATCAGAAAAAAGAAGGGCTTCCTGCTTTACTAAACAATCATATCTATAAAATAAAAAACAGAATTGTCGTTGGTACAGAAAACGGCGTGTACGAGTACAACACAGAAAAAGATAAGTTTGAAACGGCATCAAGCTATACGTCACTAATTGGTAACCAAAGTATTCGCTATTTAAAAGAAGACAAAGAAGGTAATATCTGGTTTATTCACGAAAAAGTGCTGGGTGTTATTGACTATACAGGCAATCAACCACAGGTCATTTACATACCTGAACTGAACGCCAAAATGTTAAGTGGTTTTGAATATATATATGCCATCGATGGTGGCAATATTTTTTTAGGTGGTGAGAAAGGATTTTATCATATCAATTATGAAAAGTATAAAAAGCTAGCGCCTGCTTTAAACGTTCAAATAAGATCCGTGCATATTATTGACAACCTAGATAGTACTTTATTTGGCGGCTACTTTAAAAATGTAAACGAAAATCAGATTCAAGATGCATCAAATAAGCCTCAGGTTGCCTACCGTTTTAAAACCATGCATTTTGATTTTACATCCGTTGCATTTGGCTTCCAAAACAATCTAGAATATAGTTATAGATTAAAAGGCTTTGAAAACAACTGGTCTGCGTGGACTAAAAGAACTGAAAAAGAGTATACCAATTTAGTACCTGGCAGTTATACGTTTGAAGTAAAAGTTAGAAACAACCTAGGCAATGAATCAGCAGTATCTAGCTATCAATTTACAATTGATGCGCCATGGTACCGAACACTACTTGCGTATCTGCTTTATTTTGTTGCCATTGGATTTGGCGTTTATAAACTTCATATCTACCAGCGTACCAAGTTTAAAGCGCAACAGCAAAAATATGAGCAGGAGCAGCAGCGT
>CANEWV010000095.1 GCA_947442905.1 Chitinophagaceae bacterium
GGGGAACCAGAAGAAATGATGTACGAATACACATCTCTTTGTGCCGACAATTTACCAGCCAATAAACCCCGTTATTTAATGGGTGTTGGAACACCCTGGAACCTGCTCGAATGCATTGATAGAGGTGTTGATATGTTTGATTGTGTGATGCCTACCCGCAACGGCCGAAACGGTATGTTATTTACATCTGAAGGCGTTATTAATATCAAAAATAAAAAGTGGGCATCCGACTTTTCTCCAATAGATACGGGTATTCCATGCCATTCTAGCAATTATTATTCTAAGGCTTATTTACGCCATTTGTTTGTAGCCGATGAAATATTAGGGCTTCAAATTGCAAGTATTCATAACTTGGCTTTTTACTTGTGGTTGGTGGGAGAGGCTAGAAATCAAATTCTAGATAATAATTTTGCTACATGGAAAGCACAAATGCTGCCCATTTTAAAACAGCGTTTATAATTATTTTGTAGGTACATGAAAATACTTGACTGGTACATACTTAAAAAATTCTTGTTCACTTTTTTCTTTGCAATTTTTTTATTTGCAGTGATTGCGATTGTTATTGATGTAAGTGAAAAAACAGATGATTTTGTGCGTTCTGGTTTGGGTATAAAAGATATTATTACGAGTTATTATTTTGGATTTATCCCACACATTATTGCGCTACTATTACCACTTTTTGTTTTTTTAGCGGTCATTTTTTTTACGTCAAAAATGGCTGGAAACTCCGAAATCATTGCTATTTTAGCCAGTGGCACTTCTTATAATAGATGGCTTCGTCCATACTTAGTGGGTGGTGTCATGCTTGGTATGGTGTTGTGGTTTGCCAATCAATACGTGGTACCAAAAGCCAATCAAATTAGGGGAAGTTTTGAAGCTACCTACATCGATAAAAACAGTTCTTACAATGCACTTGTAGGCACCAACTCCAATATTTATTTGCGCATCGATTCATTTACGTATGCAGGGATCTATGCATACGATACAGCTACAAAAAGAGGGGGTCCATTTTTTGCATACACGTTAAAAAACAACAAGCTAGTGCGCAATATTAGAGCCGATCAGATCACTTGGGATACGGCTTCCAAAAAATGGAAACTTGAATTTATTATTGATCGAAATGTGTTGCCGCTCAAAGAAAATGTTGCATATACCACCCAGCAATTGATGGCTTTTAATTTTGGTCCGCTCGATTTAAGTAGGGATAAATACACCAAGGATAAATTAACCACATCCGAGCTCAACCGCTTTATCGAACTTGAAAAATTAAGGGGTTCCGAAGGGCTTAATGCCTTAAAAGTGGAGCGCTATAGGCGCGATGCCACCTGCGTAACGGTTTTACTACTTACTATTATTGGAGCCATTGTTGGTGGCCGAAAAGTGCGCGGAGGTAGTGGCATGCACCTGGCTGTTGGCTTTATAATTGCCGCATTATTTATTATAACCGACCGTTTTTCTACCATTTTTGCCACAAAAGGCAATTTACCCCCCTTAATGGCCGCTTGGATACCCAATTTTATCTTCCTTTTTGTGATTCTATACCTATACAGGAAAGCCCCTAAATAATTTCTCCAATAACCCCCTGTTAATAATTTAAACTTCTTTCATATTCTTTTGTTATACACGTCAAGTTGTACTTACCTTTGCGCAAGATTTTTTTTAAATAATGTAGCATGGAATTACTGAAAGAAAAGTTTAAGGCAAAAGCAGAAGCTGCTGGACTTGAAATCAAAGAAATTATTAAAACCCACGGGGCAAAAAAAGTGGGTGAAGTAACACTTTCACAAGTGTACCAAGGTATGCGCGGTATTACCGGACTCGTCACCGAAACTTCACTGCTAGATGCGCAAGAGGGAATCAGGTTTAGAGGTTATTCTATTCCAGAATTACAAGCGAGGTTACCAAAAGCACCAGGTGGTGGGGAGCCACTTCCAGAAGGACTTTTTCATTTAATGTTACTCGGCGAACTTCCAAATCAAGAAGACGTTGAAATGATCACTAATATTTGGCAGCGCAGAAGTCATGTACCCAATCATGTGTTTGCAACCATTGACGCACTTCCAATTAACGCACACCCAATGACCATGTTTGTTACGGGTGTGATGGCACTTCAAACCGAAAGTAATTTTGCAAAAGCATATGCAACCGGTATCAATAAAAAAGATTATTGGAGTCCAGTTTTTGAAGACGCGATGGATTTACTTGCACGTCTTCCGCGCATTGCTGCATACATCTATCGCCGTAAGTATAAAAACAGCGAACATATTCATCCAAACGGCCTATTAGACTGGGCTGGTAACCTTGCGCACATGATGGGTTACAACGATGAAAGCTTTAAAGAACTCATGCGTTTATACATGACCATTCATGCCGATCATGAAGGAGGTAACGTATCTGCGCACACCACACATTTAGTAGGTTCTGCATTAAGCGATCCTTATTTAAGTTATGCTGCTGGTATGAACGGCCTTGCTGGTCCATTACATGGTCTTGCCAATCAAGAAGTAATCAAGTGGATTTTTGAAATGCAAGAATCACTTGGTACCGATGCGCCAACTTCAGAACAAATTGCAAACTATGTGCAAGCAACACTTAGTGCAGGTAAAGTAGTTCCTGGATATGGTCATGCCGTGCTGCGTAAAACAGATCCACGTTTTACAGCGCAAATGGAATTTGGTAAAAAACACATGCCAGATGATAAGTTGTTAAACACGGTTTGGAATATTTATGAAACAGTGCCACCCATTTTACAATCACTTGGTAAAGTAAAAAATCCTTGGCCAAACGTAGATGCACATTCTGGGGCCTTACTAGTCCATTACGGCATGGTAGAAAATGAGTTTTATACGGTGCTATTTGCCGTGAGTAGAGCACTTGGTGTTTTATCTAGCCTTTGTTGGGACCGTGCATTAGGTTTTCCACTTGAAAGACCAAAGTCTGTAACCACAGATTCGGTGAAGCAATGGTTGGAAGGAAAAGCAGAGATCTGGGAAGGGTAATGTTCGTTTAATTTCATTGGTAATTGTAGTTTTTATATTCAAATTAATCTATATTTAAATAGTATATATTTTTTACCCAATCATAAACATTATTATGGAAGCATCATCTATCTTATTAATTGCCCTCTTGATTATTGTTTTTACTGGTTTATTAACAGTAAGCCAAGGAACAATAGCGGTAATAACCATGTTTGGAAAGTACAGAAGGATACTTACTCCAGGATTAAGATTTAAAATCCCATTAGTTGAAAGTGTATATAAGCGCGTAAGTATTCAAAATCAAAGTTTGGAATTAGAATTTCAGGCTGTAACCATTGACCAAGCCAATGTATATTTTAAGAGTATGTTATTGTACTCTGTGCAAAACTCTGCCGAAGAAACACTTATTAAAGTAGCATTTAAATTTATAAGTAATAAGGATTTAATGCAGGCTTTAGTGAGAACAGTAGAAGGAAGTATTAGAGCTTTCGTAGCCACCAAAAAACAAGCCGAAGTATTAACGGCTAGAAAAGATATTGTAGACTATGTTAAAGACCAAATTGATCATAGTTTAGAGGAATGGGGGTATCATTTACAGGATTTCCAAATTAACGACATCACTTTTGATCAGCAGGTAATGGATAGTATGAGTAAAGTGGTAGCAAGTAATAACTTAAAGGCTGCAGCAGAAAACGAAGGACAGGCTTTATTAATTACCAAAACAAAATCAGCAGAAGCTGAAGGTAATGCAATAAAAATATCTGCACAAGCCGAAAAAGAAGCTGCTCAATTAAGAGGTCAAGGTGTTGCATTGTTTAGACAAGAAGTAGCAAAGGGAATGAGTGAAGCCGCTGAAGAAATGAAGCAGGCAAACCTTGATACCAATGTAATTTTATTTAGTATGTGGACAGAAGCTATCAAAAACTTTGCAGAGTACGGAAAGGGTAATGTTATATTCTTGGACGGTAGTCCTGAGGGAATGGATAAGAATCTTAAACAATTGATGGGGTTGATTACAAATAAAAACAACGAGTCTGCAAAAAAGTAATTTGCAATAAATAATTCTTCCCAACATGTAATTTATACGTATTTGGGTTTGGGGAATTAGCTCAGTTGGTAGAGCGCTTGCATGGCATGCAAGAGGTCAGCGGTTCGACCCCGCTATTCTCCACATACATATAGTAAGGATTTCAGCAATTTTGTTGAAATCCTTTTTTATTTGGTTTAAACATGGTTTAAACATGGTTTAAACATATGTAAATCGTCAGCATAAAGTGGACGAAATATAGTCTAAATTAGTAGAGTGTTACGCTGTAAAATTATAACATTATTTCTGTCGCCTTTCCAATAAAGTTGTAACTAATGGCATGTGTAAAATAGATAACCATCTGCGAATAAACGTAAGTAGTTGATTTTCACGTATCTTAATGTGTAAGTAAATTGAATTGTAAACAACGTAAAAAGATTTAAGTATATTTTTTTCATGACAAAGTGCTTTTATATTCTTTGTTTTAAGAATATGGGAACTTCTTTGTTAATTTATTTAATATACTTTATCTACTATAAATATGACTCTGATTTTAATAAAATTAATTATATTTATTATATGTTTTTAGGCACTTAATAAATCCTTTCAAATGAAAAATAATAAGATATTTATTTTAATTTTTATTCTATCCAATACATTTAGTGCCTATGCGCAAGTTGTTAAATCAAATAATAGTTTATTATATAATTGGAATGATGATCCAGGTGATTTAAAATATACTTATTATGAAGATCTAAAAACTGGCAATTATGTAAATCATGGAAAATACACATTTAATTTAGTCCAAGGTACTCATTATAAAGAGTATGCTAATGGCAATTTTAAAAATGGGAAAAGAGATGGAGCATGGGAATATAGAATTACAAGATTAGATGACTTGGCATTTGATGTTAATTGGACTGGTACAATACAATTAACTTTTAGCTATAAAGATGGCAAGCCAAATGGATTGTGGTTTTATGAAAATAAACAAAAATATAGAACGCGTGGTAGAGGAGTTTGGCTTCCATATGAGTTCTACTTTGCACCAAATGAAACATTAAGTGTAAATTTTTCAAATGGCCATCCAGCTGGTGTTTATAATTATTCAAATAATAACATAAATAATAAATCCAAGATTACCGGACAATTTAATGCTAATGGACTAATAAATGGCACATGGATCTTAAATACAAGTGATGAAAAACAAGAATATATTTTTACCAATGGAGTGCTAATAAAAAAAATAATCAGGTCAATGCCAAACGGTGATGTTACAAATAGCTATACTAGAAGCGTAGAAGAATTAAGCTTAATAAATTCTTTTTTGACTGGAATGCTTAAAAAAGAAGATGTAAAGAAATATAGAATACAAATAGATACTGTATCAGCTAGTGAATATATAAGCTTTGATTCTAGAAAAGAAATCTATAGTAAATTTTTTAATTGGGAACGTATTGGCGGAGATGAATTGTATCTGTCAAAAAGAGGCAGCGATTTAGGGGGGCTTGCTATTTCAATAGAATTTAAACCCCAATTAGATTTGGAGAAAATTAATGAATTTAATGAAATGAAAAACGTATACACTAAATATCATTACAGTAAATCTTACGATACAAGTTCTTTGAATCAAGACTTTAATAATTTTATTGCAAAATATGCCATATCATTAACAGATGATGATTATAATAAAGTATTAGAATATAAAAAAGATTTCACATCAATTATAATTAAAAGAACTGACAGCGTAGCTGTAGAAAATAGACGTCAATACTTATTAAGTGAGTTTCCTTTTTTAAGAAAAGTGAAATTAACAAATGAAACAGATCCAATATATATTGAGTTTGAGAAAAAAATGGGGCTATATAATCAATTTAAAATACGGTCAGAATACAATGCAGAATATAAGAAAGCCAAATCTGAAGTGGATTCCGTGTGGAACGAAAATGTATTGTCAGTATACTGCGATTCTAATAGAGCTTTAAAAATCAATGAAGTTTCTAAATTAAACTTTGAAGACAATTATCCAGACTTACATCCTCAAGTTCAGCCTATAATTAAAGCAATTTTAGTAAGTCAATATCTCCCAGCCCTAGATAGTTTAAAGAATAAAAAAGATTTTTGCGAGGCGAATAAATTAGTTGAAAACTTTCAAATACTTTTAAAAAAGGTATTAATATGGGATAAAAATGTATCTAGAGATCTTTCGAAAAAGCACTATTATAGAGCTACCAATGTTTATGCACCTTTAGTAGAAAATAAAGAATATAAGACACCTGTATTTACCAAGATTGATAATTTGAATAATATGGAGGAACTGGTAGCACTTTTAATGTCATTAGATCCAAACGAATTTTAAATAAATATTTTGTCCACTTTATGCTGACGATTTATACCAGACCAGGTCATTGATCATATTTTTACCTCTTCTCATTTTACGGTTAGTAGGTGGGGCGTATTAACGGATTCTTACAATGGTAAATTTCCATCGGATCATTTTCCGGTGTTAAGCCGAATCACCCTTAAATAAAGGTTTTGTGGGCCTAGGGCCGTTATTTAACGGCCTAATTGTGCAAAAGCTTTCTTAAATAACGTGGCTTTAGCATTTTTATTCACAGGGCATTGCTTCTTTTGTAGAACCCACTAATTTTAAGGTAATCAAATCCATTGTATGTTTTATTTATTA
>CANEWV010000096.1 GCA_947442905.1 Chitinophagaceae bacterium
GAGATCTGGGATGCTAGTAAGTACAAACAGCTCTTTGAGGATTTCTCTCCAGAGGCCTTTAGTGAATTGGCCCATGAAGTGATGACCAGTAACGACAAAAAAGATTAAGGATTTATGGAACAAGGACATACCAATCAAGGTTACCATATTCCTGTCCTTTATCATGAAACCCTAAATGGTTTAAACATTAAACCAGATGGAATTTATGTCGACTGCACTTTTGGGGGTGGGGGTCATAGCGCAGGTATTTTATCTCAACTTAATGAAAAAGGTAAATTATTTGCTTTTGATCAGGACACCGATGCAAGACGCAACGTTATGGATGACGCGCGCGTTGTTTTCATTCCAGAAAACTTTAGTAACCTCCAACGCTTTTTGCGTTTACACAAAGTAACAGGCGTTGATGGCATTTTAGCCGATTTAGGCGTAAGTAGTCATCAATTTGATAAAGGTGATCGTGGATTTTCTATTCGCTTTTCTGGTCCGCTAGATATGCGTATGGATCAACGACAAGCTTTATCTGCACAGGATGTTGTTCGAAATTATACCGCCGCTCAACTACATAAAATGTTTGAGCAGTATGGTGAAGTGACCAATTCAAAAACACTCGCAGCACATATTGTATCTGCACGTGCACATGTATCGGTTACCACTATCGAACAATTTAAATCGCTGATTGCTCCAGTAGTAAAGGGAAATCCCAATAAGTATTTGGCTCAAGTTTTCCAGGCCTTGCGAATGGAAGTGAACAACGAAATGGGGGTTTTAGAATCAATGCTCAGTCAGGTCCCTGACGTGCTCAACCCCGGTGGCCGCGTGGCTATCATCACTTTTCACTCTATTGAAGACAGGATGGTAAAAAACTTTTTCCGTCAAGGGAGTTTTGTAGAAACACCTAGTCACCCCTTTTTGCCTGATAACAAAGAGGACGTGTTTACGGTGATCACAAGAAAGCCAATTACTGCAACCGAAGAGGAATTAAAAAACAACACAAGAAGTAGAAGCGCCAAATTAAGAATCGCAGAAAAAATTTAAAAGAAAGCCGTGAGCGAACAACCCATCAATAATGCTAGCAGTAACAAAAATCCACTGAAAGGATTATTGAATTATCAGTGGATCGCGAGCAATATTCCTTTCTTTTTATTTCTGTCTTTATTGGCCGTAATATATATCGCTAATGGTCATATGGCCGACCGCGCTATTAGAAGAATTAATACCACTACCAAACAATTAAAAGAGTTACAGTTCGAATACAAGACCATCAAAGGGGAAGTGATGTTTAAGAGTGAAGAGAACCAAGTGATTAAAGCCACCGAGCCTTTAGGTTTAAAAGTTGCCAAAGAATTACCACAAAGATTACAAGTAGAAAAAACAACCACCACCACAAAATAATTAGCGCGCAAGATGGATATCAAAAAAGACATATTATGGAGAGTTTATTTAAGCTTCATTTTTGTTGTGCTTGTTGCTGCAGCCATTATTGGTAAAGGATTTTATATCCAACAAGTTCAGGGTAAGTACTGGAGAAGCATGAGTGATAGCCTTCATCAGCGTATTGCTGACATCGATTCTGAGCGTGGTACCATTTACTCCGAAGATGGTCAAATGTTAAGCACCAGTGTTCCTCAATTTGATATTTACATGGATTTTAGGGTAGAGCCACTCCATGTAAACAATGGTTATTTATTTAGAGAGCATATCGATTCATTAAGTTACTACATGGCAGATTTGTTTAAAGATCAATCTGCAGAAGACTATAAGTCAATGTTTGCACAGGCGTATAAAAACAACGAAGGTTACTTTTTATTAAAAAAGAAAATCTCATTTAGAGATTATCAAAAAATTCAAACCTTCCCGCTATTTAAATTGGGCCGTTATAAAAGTGGCATGATTGCGGTAGAAAAATCAATCCGTTTAAATCCGTACAAATCTTTAGCATACCGTACCATTGGTCTTGCGCGTGACAACAATAAAGTAGGTCTAGAATATAGCTATGATAGCGTTTTACGTGGTATTAATGGCAAACAACTCGTGCGCACCATTGCTGGTGGCGTGGGTGTTCCATTAGATGCTGATACCTACGAGATTGAGCCAGAAAATGGCAAAGATGTAGTAAGTACCATCGATGTGTTTATTCAGGAGGTTGCAGAAAATGCGCTTCAAAAAATGATGATCAAAAATGAAGCAGAGCACGGTACTGCTATTGTATTAGAAGTTAAAACGGGTAAAGTAAAAGCCATTGCCAATTTAGGTCGCGGACAAGATGGCAACTACTACGAAAATTATAATTACGCTATCTCTCCATCGGAGCCAGGCTCTACATTTAAGCTAGCTACCATGCTTGCTTTATTAGAGGATAAAAAAGTAGGCCTTAACAATATGGTAAATATTACCGGCGGAAGTTGGAGAGTATTTGGCCAAACGGTTTATGATAGTGAAGACCATGGTTACAATGATGTTACGGTACAGCATTCTTTTGAAGTAAGCTCTAATGTGGCGATGGCAAAACTTGCGGTTCAGCATTATGGTAATAACCCCATGCAATATATCAACCACCTCAAAAAAATGGGGATGGACAATCCTACCGGTATTGATTTATCGGGAGAAGGCCGACCGCTTATTTATAAGCCAGGTCATAAATTATGGGGTCCAACATCACTTCCTTGGATGGCTTTTGGATACAACTTACTTGTAAGTCCATTACAAACGGCTAATCTGTACAATGCAGTGGCTAATAATGGTAAAATGATGAAGCCTTACTTGGTGTCGGCTATTAAAGAAGAAGGGGTGTTACTCAGAGAAATCCAACCAAAAGTAGTGACCGAAAAAATTTGTAGCGATCAAACCTTAGCGGATTTAAAAACTTGTTTAGAAGGTGTTTGCTTGCATGGTACAGCTACTACATTATTTAAAGGATCTCCGTATAAAGTTGCAGGTAAAACAGGAACGGCGCTTATTGCAAATGGCAATAAAGGTTATGCCGATAAAATTTATCAGTCTTCATTTGCTGGTTATTTTCCTGCCGACAATCCTCAGTACACCTGTATTGTAGTAATTAAAAACAAACCGCACGCAGCTGTGTTTTATGGCGCTGCTGTTGCGGGTCCAGTGTTTAAAGAAATTGCAGACCGCTTGTATAGCGCTTCAGTAAAGCAGGCGCCTATGCCTAAAACAGCGCCTAAGCCGGATAGCAATGTATATGTATACAAAGGCTATAAGAGGGACGTAGCGCATGTTGCAAAAAAATTAAAACTACCATTTATAGATTCTAGTTTGTTTGTAGACGAGTGGGCAACTATTTCTCATGCACCTGCAGCTGGCTTATTAAAAAGTAGTAAAGTAGATGCAAAAGCTATGCCATCTCTAGTGGGACTTGGATACAAAGACATGATTTATATCTGTGAATCGAGAGGATTAAAAGTATACGCACAAGGCCGCGGAAAAGTAGCAGCGCAATCTATTGAAGCTGGCGCGCCTATTGTAAAAGGTCAACAAATTCAAATCACACTCAACTAATAAAGCACATGCATATTTTACAAGACATATTATATAAGGTACACTTACTAGAAGTAGTAGGTGCCACTGATATAGCGGTGTCTAGTATTGCAATTGATTCACGCAAAGTAATCAAAGGCACTGCTTTTGTTGCTATTAGAGGCGTGGCGCAAGATGGCCACGATTATATTTCAAAAGCGATTGAGCTTGGTGCTAAAGTGATTGTGTGTGAAAATATGCCGGCTTTACAAGTAGATGGCGTTACGTATATTAAAGTAGCGAACACATCTGAAGCAGTGGCATTTATGGCGCATCAGTTTTATGATGCACCGTCTACAAAAATTAAATTGGTAGGCGTTACAGGCACCAATGGTAAAACCACCATCGCTACTTTATTATTTAAATTATTTTCTGAGTTAGGTTACACCTGTGGACTTGTTTCTACGGTGCAAAATCAAATTGGAGATCAAATTATTCCGGCTACACATACCACACCTGACGCTGTTAGTTTAAATGAACTACTAAACACCATGGTAGACGCGGGTTGTAGCCATGTGTTTATGGAGTGTAGCAGCCATGCTGTGCACCAGCACCGCATTACTGGCTTGCAATTTACAGGTGCTTTATTTAGCAATATCACCCATGATCATTTAGATTATCATAAAACTTTCGAAAATTATATCGCTGCTAAAAAAGGGTTCTTTGATGCACTACCAGCTTCTGCTTTTGCAATCACCAATTCGGATGATAAGCGTGGTGAAATAATGCTTCAGAATACAAAAGCTAAAAAACTTTCTTACGGTTTAAAATCTAGCGCCGATTATAAAGGTAAAATTTTAGAAAATGCACTCACTGGACTTGTGATGCTAGTGAATGAAATTGAAGTTCATTTTAGATTGATTGGAGAGTTTAACGCCTACAATTTACTAGCGGTATATGGCGCAGCTGTAAACCTTGGAATCGAAAGTAATACTGCGCTTACTACACTTTCTATGTTAGCGGGTGCAGAAGGAAGGTTTGATTATATCATTAGCAATAAGCAAGTGATTGGCATTATTGATTATGCGCACACGCCTGATGCACTTGAAAATGTATTAGCGACCATTAAAAAATTACGCAAAGGATACGAGCAGGTTATTACTGTAGTGGGTTGTGGTGGAGATAGAGATAAAACCAAGCGTCCTATTATGGCACAAACCGCTTGCGATTTAAGTGACAAAGTTATTTTAACCTCAGACAATCCGCGCACCGAAGATCCAGCCTTAATTATTGCGGACATGGAAGTTGGTTTAAACACAGCCGCTAAAAGAAAATACATTTCAATACTGGATAGAAAAGAAGCGATTAAAGCAGCCGTAGAATTTGCAAAACCAGAAGACATTGTGTTAGTGGCAGGCAAAGGACACGAAAAATACCAAGACATCAATGGTGTAAAACACCCTTTTGATGACAAAGCCATTTTATTAGCATTCTTTAACAACAAAGATTAATAGACCCCTATGTTATACCAATTATTTACATGGCTTAATCAAGAATTTAACGTACCGGGCGCTGGTATGTTCCAGTTTTTGACTTTCAGAATAGCCATGGCAGTTTTGTTGTCTTTGATTATTGCAACTGTTTTTGGTAAAAAATTAATTGAGTTTTTACAAAAAAAACAAATTGGTGAAACCGTTAGAGAGCTTGGTTTACAGGGTGAGCAGCAAAAAAAGGGTACACCAACCATGGGGGGTATCATTATTTTATTGAGCATTTTAATTCCTACTTTATTATTTGCCAACCTCGATAAAGTATATATCCGTTTAATGATTTTATGTACGGTATGGCTTGGTATCATTGGATTTTTAGACGACTACTTTAAAATTAAATCACGTAGAGACGCTCAAAAAAAGGGGGAAGCCTACAAGAAAAAAGACAGCGATGGTTTAGCGGGTATCACTAAAATTATTGGACAAGTTGGGCTTGGTATTATTATTGGCGTATCACTTTATTTTAGCAACGCAGTTACGGTAGAAAGAGAAATTGTGCCTGCTTCTGCTGTAAGCACAGGTGTAGTTACACTTCAAAAAGGGGAGCGCTTAGCTAAAGACTCTAATATTATTGTTAGAAAAATTAACGGGGTAGAGCGCCGTTACGTAAAAGTAAAAACGCCTATCACGTCTATTCCATTTGTAAAAAACCACGAGTTTAATTACAGCAAACTTATTAGCTGGATTGGTCCAGGTGCCGAAAAATATACATGGATCATTTACATTTTTGTAGTGACGTTTATTATTACGGCAGTATCCAATGGAGCAAACATTACAGATGGCCTTGATGGACTTGCTGCAGGCGTAAGCGCCATTATTGGTATGGCACTTGGTGTGTTTGTATATGTGAGCGGTAACTATGTAATGGCCGATTATTTAAATGTGATGTACATTCCAAATCTTGGAGAGTTATCCATTTTTGTGGGCGCTTTTGTAGGAGCTTGTATTGGCTTTTTATGGTACAATGCGTATCCAGCGCAGGTATTTATGGGTGATACCGGAAGCCTTGCATTAGGCGGTATCATTGCTTCACTTGCTATTATTGTAAGAAAAGAATTACTCATTCCTATTTTTTGTGGTGTGTTTTTAATTGAATTATTAAGTGTAATGATTCAGGTAAGTTATTTCAAATACACCAAGAAAAAATTTGGAGAAGGTAAGCGTGTGTTTTTAATGAGCCCGCTTCACCACCATTATCAGAAAAAAGGATTTCACGAAAGTAAGATTGCTGTGCGCTTTTGGATCATAACAATTTTATGTGTGGTATTAGCCATTCTTACTTTAAAAATGAGATAAGCATGAAGCATTTTCTAGTAGTACTGGGTAGTGGAGAGAGTGGTGTGGGTGCAGCACTATTAGGAAAGCAAAAGGGTTACGATGTATTTGTTTCTGACGCAGGAAACATTGCAGCGCGTTACAAAAAAGAGCTCATTGACAACGGTATCGAATTTGAAGAAGGACAACATACTGCTGCGCGCATATTAACGGCTACAGAAGTAATGAAGAGTCCTGGCATTCCGGAAAAAAATGAAATGGTAAAACAAATCAGAGCAAACGGAATACCAGTAATCTCTGAAATTGAACTGGCTTTTA
>CANEWV010000097.1 GCA_947442905.1 Chitinophagaceae bacterium
ACAAAAACGGTCTAGGATGGCTTTAACACGTGAAGCTTCTAAAAACTCTTTGCTTTCTTCGCTGATATGTAAAACAATTTTAGTTCCACGCTGTGCGTAGTCTACTTCGTATAATTCAAATTCTGGATTGCCATCACAACCCCAAAACACACCCGATGCATCTTTAAATGATTTTGAATACAACTCTACTTTATCACTCACCATAAAGGCGCTATAAAATCCTAATCCAAAGTGACCAATGATATTGGCGTCTTTGTATTTGTCCATGAATTCTTCGGCACCAGAAAATGCTACTTGGTTGATGTATTTGTCTACTTCTTCTGAAGTCATACCCACCCCTCTATCAATGATAGACAATGTTTTTTCTTTAGCATCTAGCACCACGTCTATACGAAGCTCGCCAAGGTCTCCTTTGGCTTCGCCAATAGAAGAAAGGGTTTTAATTTTTTGAGAGGCGTCTACCGCATTACTCACTAATTCACGTAAAAAGATTTCGTGGTCACTGTACAAGAATTTTTTAATGATTGGAAAGATGTTTTCCGTTTGTACGCGTATTTGTCCTTTTTGCATAGTTCAGTTATTTGTAGCCAATTCATACAAATAAAGTACCAAGCACCCATTTTAGCACTATTTCTGACAGGATGACACAAATTCCGGGTCAATTGCCCTGCACCATAATATTATCGAGCCTAAAACTAGTGGTAAGCTTGCCTATGGCCGCAGAGGGGTCATTGCCCTCGTACCTAAAAGCGATATAAACGTTCCCTTTAAACTTACTCAAATCGAGATTGTTGGAAAACATCCATTGGGGCGCAAAGCCACTGCTACTGCCCTTGGACATTACGGCCGGCAGCAGGGCCCATTTTGCCCTAGCCGGATTATTACCGCCATCATAATTAGTAGATACCATGGCCTGCAAAATGGCACCATTGTCAAAACCATCTTTGGTGTCAAAATGTAATATTTCGTTGGCCGAATGATCGAGATTAATGGGTGGTAAAATAAGCCAAGATATCACCGCGTTTTGCCTCGCTGCAAAAGCCGAAATTTCGAGATACGAATTGGCAGACGTTTTTTTAGCTGTAAAATATTTGCCGCCAACTTCTGCAATGTTTTTATAACCAGCGGATATAAAATTACTATCGGTAAGCGCATTTGTAAAGTCCTGCGCAAATAAAGTTTTAGGGCCTGTTACACTGCAGCGAAGCCCGGTTAATTGCATATCAGAAGTATCTCTGATGACAAGTTGTTTTTGCGTTCTAAAAACCGTGTAAATGCCCGTTGCCGTCCCATTACCTCTTTGTGTTAAGACATTTCCAAAAGAAGCAAAACCACTAGTTCGCAAATATAAATTTCCAATAGAACAGGTGCGCAGCGTATGACTAGCGGGCAGTTGATTAACAAGATCTGAATAGGGTTTGCCCGTATCTGAAGCCACAAATTCTAGATGCTCAATGGCCACAAGACATCCCTTTAAACTATCTGCAAGTCCAGTGGCTAAAACAGGAATTGGCTTCATTAATTTACCACCTGCTAAAAGACTAATATAGCGGTTCATTAGAGGTTGCGGGATACCCAGTAAAAAAGGAGAAGCCGGGTCAGACCTATCAACGCCAATACCTATTTGTGTCATGCCCGCATAATCAGAAAGCCAAAGACCATTTAGTGCAATCCCCAGTTTTTGCCCAACAGCATATTTTGTAAATAAATTGTACCCATCAAGCTTAATGGTAATGGCAGCTGTGGAGTCTTGAATAATAATGGACTTATAAAAATTATCCGTTTTGTCGTTGGCGGTTACGGTTCCTTCAATAATATAATCGGCACTAATTTTTTCATAATTATTAGGAATATGCAGGCGCAGCAGGTCTTTGATAGACATGTTGGCTTTTAATGCAGGCCCCGTATAGATGGGTGGCGCATCCCACACTTTTTCGCAATTGCAAAAAGTACCCCATAAAAAAAAGATACAAATCCATTGGATATAAACATTTTTAAAACTTATGTAAGAAGGAACCATTGACATACAAACAGATTAAAAAGTAAAAGAAAGAGTAGCTGAAAAATTAAAACCATAGCCTAAAAAATATTTAGGCGGGAATTTATTGACATCGAGTTTAGCAATATCAAAACGCAGTTGCTCATACCCGCCCATTAACACAGGACTATTTTGCAAAATATTATTGAGGCTTACAATGCACATGATGGTTTGTGGCTGTTTGTTTTTTACGCGGTACCACCTTATTGACTGACCCATTAGGGCGCCCAGTGTAAACATGGCAGGCAGCTGAGACTGTGCAGTAATTTGAGAACGCTGAACAGGTAAGGTGTCAAGCGCCGCAGTGGCTCCATATGTGCGCCGAATGGGATTAAATGACATCCAACGCCTGTCCATATAATGCGCACTAATGGTAGCAAAAAAAGAACCTGGCCGGTAACTGATGTTTATAGCGGTAGCACGTTGTGGTGTGCGCGCCACTTTAAAATTGTTTACATAGACGATGCCTTTTTCAAGCACTGCTGCGTCATTATCTGAACTTACTACAAGTTGCTGTCTGGAATTAAAACGGTAATCACCAAGGGCGCCAATGAGTTGCAAAGACAAGTTTTCGCTTAAAGAAAAATCGATACTGGTTTCTAGGCCTTGCATGATTTTGTTGATATCCGTAAGTGCATAATTTACAAAACTGTGGTACCCGTCATGATAAAATGTAAGCACATCCTGTGCCCCTCTTTGAGAAATTAAAAAAGCCCGCAGCCCTATTTTGCAAAAATTGGACTGGTACTGATACCCAAGTAATACAGAACTTATTTTTTCGGAACTGATATGATCGGTTACCGTGGAGCGCATTTTTGGCGCAACAAATACATTGTCAAAAAGGGGCGCTCTTGCAGCAGATAATAATTCGAGTGCAAAATAATGACGCCCCTTTAATTTATAGGTTACGCCAAATTTTGCTTCCGGACTTGTAAAATGATAGGTATGTGAAGCGCCTTTAGATTGTAGTGGAAACAACCCGTTTTTTACAAGACCTACCCTATTAAAACTATTGCCCGTTAACTGTACGCCCGCAAAAATATCAAAACGATCAAAAGTCCAGCTAGACTGCACAAAGGCAGCAGTTTGTAAAAATTTAGCCAAATAATTATAGCCAAATTTTTGATGTTGTAAAATAATTTGATTGGGATTTTCGATATCAAATTGATTCACATCTGTTCTAATTTGCAAGGCGTCTTCTGCAAACTGATTGATGTTTACATAATAATCGGCTCCTAATAAATCATGCACTTTTTTATAAAAATGATGCCGCTCAAGTTGAGCGTTAATACCAGCAGTAAAAAGTCCTACTTTCCCTAATGGAGATTGATACACGAGCGATGCTACAAGTGTTTGCTGTGCATCCATTCTGTTTTCCAAAATAACGGCTGCTTTTTTTTGAAGCAATACATTAGGATTACCGCTAACCATAACAGGTTCGTTAGACATGGCGTTTAAGGTATACATCCCTATCCAATCAAGTTGTCCTTTGCCTGGGTTTTGAAGTAGTTCTTGATGCATGAGTGCCTGTAGTGCCGAATCTTGATAATAACTTGGGAGGTATTTATAATAATCGGCACGTGGGTCTGCAGCACTATTCCAATCAAGTCCGGTAATACTTTTAACACCCACCGTTATTCCAATAGCGATATTTAATTTTTGTGCTGCAGGTAATGGTAACGCTGTAGAAAAAATGAGCGTAGGTAAATGAGTTGTGCTTTTTACAGCATTTCGTTTAAGGCCATTTTGCATGCCCCAATTAGGATTATAATTGGCGCCAAAATATTGTAATGATTCTTGAAGCACCGGCGCCTGACGCTCTGCAGCTATAGGTGCACCGAGTAAAGACAAAGACAGAATCATTCGCTCTTTAATTTTTTTATCGACACTTAACATATACCCATACCCTTCGTACCCGCAGCCACTGTAGTAGCCTTCTTTTGCAAGTCGTGCATTTAAATGCGCAGCAAATGCCCACCCATTTTTTAGTTGCCCCGTAGACATTTGAACAACATATTTGTTTGAATAAGCGCGGTTGGAGGTGGTTACTGCAACTTTATTTTGCTTAGGCATAACAAGTGCTCTAATATCAGCACCCGTGGTGTTACCAATACTTCCAAAAGAAAGCTCATTGCCCGCTACCCCATCTAACACCACCGTTTTTCGCATCATGGGTTGCAACCCCGAGTAAACTGCAAAATGAGGACTACCCGTGAGCAAGCTTTTTATGGGAAGTCCATTGAGTAGGGTTTGTGAGAAACTAGCATCGAGCCCTTTAATCATAAATCCTGCGGCTGCAAAACCAAAACTAGCCGTGTTGTAAAACGGGTCTTTGTTGGCGTGTAAAGAGGATGCAACAAAAGATGGTTCCAAGCCATTTTTGGTATCAGGATCTAACACCACTACCGGTATTTCGTCAGGCTCTGTTACCACTACTTTTTGCACTAATACATTAGGGAGCGCTTTTTGCTTAGTTTTCTTTTGCGCCTGCACACAATGCGATATAAAAAAGTAAATCAAACAGAAATAAATAGCGCGCATAACATAGATTTCCTGCACAATCTAATGCAGTTCTAATAGCAAAATGATGCGCACAAAACTTTGGCGTGAAATACCAGTTTAAATAATTGTAATTAGCGAATAAAAGATATGCGAGGTATTAAAATCCAATATCAGTATTTAGTTTGTTCGGCATTTATCGTTATCATTTTTGCAGGTTGTAAAGCCACTATAAAAAAAGACGATACCGCCTTTAAACCCATGCCTCAAAGGCATCATAGCCTTATTGCCGCTTTTTATAATTTCGAAAATTTCTATGACACAATCAACAATCCGGCTATAGATGATGAAGAGTTTTTACCAAGCGGTGCCAAAAATTATAACAGTGCTATCTATCAAAAAAAAGTAAGTAACCTGGCTACTGTTGTGCAAAAAATAGGCGCCGAAATCAATAACGATGGTCCCGCTATTTTAGGCGCTGTTGAAATCGAAAACGATACTGTACTAAATGATTTAATTAAGCACCCACTCATAAAAAATAGAGCCTATTTATTTGTGCATGAAAATTCAAAAGATAAAAGAGGTATTGATGTAGCACTACTCTATCAGCCTAAATATTTTACACCTATAGCACACCGCTCGTTAGAAGTTGTACTTGCACCCAGAAATAAAGAGCCCGTATTTACACGTGATATTTTATACGTTAAAGGCGTTTTACTCCAAGACACCGTGCATGTTTATGTAAATCATTGGCCCAGTAGAAGAGGTGGCCAAAAAAGAAGTACCGAATCCAGGAGTAAAGCTGCTAGGGTTTGCAGAAGTCATATCAACACCATACTTGCAGAGGATCCGGCTGCCAAAATAATGGTGATGGGCGATTTAAACGATAACCCATCCGATTATAGCGTGTCGCATGCACTCCAATCAAGTGGAGGGCTGAAAATGATTAAAAAGTCGGATTTATACAATCCATGGGTAGAAGTGCTGGCAAAAGGCAACGGAACCCTTGCCAACAGGGATGCCTGGGGCATTTTTGACCAAATTTTGGTATCACAGAGCTGGATTCCGCCAAAGCATGCAGGTAGGCTCTTTTTGGGCAGCACCCACGTGTTTAAGGCCTTTTTTATGATTGAGCAACAAGGCAGATACAAGGGTTACCCCCTTCGTACCTGGGATGGGAACCAGTTTAGGGATGGTTTTAGCGACCATTTTCCAACTTTTCTGGTTTTACTCGAAAAAATAGAGGAAAAAATGCAGTAAAACCAGTGCTTTTGCGTACTTTTGCAACCCCAAATCTGTATTTGGCAGATTCTCCATTTCGGTGGAGTCCACTGGGTAAACCCAATTTTAAACCTAAAAATTCAAGTAATGAGTAATTACGAATTGATGGTGATTTTCACTCCGGTTCTTTCTGAAGAAGACTTTAAAGCTTTTCAGAAAAAATACCAAGATATGATTGCTAGCTTCGGTGGAGCTACTGTGCATTCTAATCCTTGGGGTCTTAAATCACTGGCCTACCCTATTCAAAAAAAGACAACTGGTATTTACTGGGTGTTAGAATACAGCGGCCCAACTGATCTTAACGAAAAACTTAAGATTCAAATTTTACGTGACGAGCAAATTATGCGTCACATGATTACGAAACTCGACAAATACGCCGTTGAGTATAACTACGTAAAAAGAAATGGCGGATTTGCGGTAAAACAAAAAATGGAGGCTTAATCACATGGCAAAGAATGAGATAAAATACCTGACCGCAATAAAGCAGGAGAAACCAAAGAAAAAGTTTTGTCGTTTCAAGAAATACGGCATCAAATACGTAGACTACAAGGATGTTGAGTTCCTTAAAAAGTTCATCAACGAACAAGGTAAATTATTACCTCGTCGTTTGAGCGGTAACTCACTAAAGTATCAACGTAAAGTACAGGACGCAGTTAAAAAGGCACGTCAAATGTCATTATTACCTTTCGTTACTGACTTATTAAAGTAATACCCTAATTAGTAACCTTCCCTAATCTCGCAACGGGCGAGAGACAGCAGTAGCTGGGCTCTTGGGGACTAAAACAAAAAAACA
>CANEWV010000098.1 GCA_947442905.1 Chitinophagaceae bacterium
TACATACAACATGCCGGTTTTTTTGTCTAGCCACCACTCGCCGGGGCTATCAAGTTCTTCTAAAATATTGTAGGCAATATATTCTTGAAAATCCCTACCATTTGCAATGCCATAAATATGGGGGCTGGCTAATTTAATTTCTTTTTTTGCGGTATCTATATTTGCAATGTTGATGTAATCATCTGCAAAGCCGTAATTAAAAGTGCCTTGTATCCAAATGTCTTTTTGTCCTACCCATTTTGATTGTCTATTATCGGTGTAGTTAAATAAGCCGCCTCTATTTGATTTGTCACCAATGCGGGGTACAGAACCTTTGTCTATTACTTTGCCAATTTTTACAGCGCCATTGTTGGGGTAATGTGCAAGTAGTAATGGATCTTGGTTGTAATAAAGTTCTAATGGCGCAGGTATAACGGGCTGGCCGTGTCCATAGCTTTGGTGTGCCCCAAAATTAGTGATGCCTAGTTTGGTAAGAGAAACCTCTAGTACATTTTCTACTGCATTTTTTTCTAGCCTAGCCAGTATAGAAGGGTTGGTTACTTTTTTAAATAGGCGGCCATTGATATTTTTTCCACCAGATAGAATTACTTTATTTTTTGCAAAAGCAAGCCATCTAACATTGACTTTATCACTGCCCGCATCCTGCTCGTTAAAAGAAAGCGTTGATGTAAGTTCATAAGTGCCGGGCATCACTGTAACAATAATGTCTCCCGCATAGCCTGGGTTGGCTTTTTTAAAGTCTCTTACGAGGGCTTGTGCTTTTTGTAGGGTTGCTACCGGTTTTTGAGCAGTCCCTAAATTACTATTGTGGCCTTTTGGAGAAACATAAAACTGCTGTGCAGTAAGCTGGTTAATTATAAGTAGAAAAATGATGGTTTTAAGGAGCTGTTTCATGTGTGTATCTTATGTGTTTAGATGGGCCTAATTATCTACTATTTATTTTATATTGAGTAAAATTATTTGTTATGAACGCTACGCCAGAATCAGTCAAAGCCGCACTTGATGTAAACTATAGCGTAACACCCGCGCAGGTCAACTATTTCAACGAAAATGGTTTTATAAAAATTAAAAATATTTTTGAGCCTGCGGTTATTGACTATATGAATATAGTAATTTCTAAAGAGGTAGACCGTTTAAATAACCAACAAATACCCCTCGAAGAACGTGACACCTATGGGAAGGCTTTTTTGCAAATCATGAATTTGTGGATGCATACAAGCGCAGTAAAAGATATTGTATTTAGTAAAAAAATTGCCCAGATTGCTACTGGTCTAATGCAAACAGCGGGCGTTCGTTTATACCACGATCAGGCCCTTTTTAAAGAGCCAAAAGGTGGTCATACCCCTTGGCATGCCGATCAATATTACTGGCCACTCGCTACAGAAAACACCGTTACAGCATGGATACCATTACAAGCAACACCATTAAACTATGGTCCACTAGAGTTTAGTGCGGGCAGTAATAAATTAACGGCTGGCAGGGATAAACAAATTAGTGATGAGAGTCAGGCTTTTTTAGAAGCCGAATTAAAACGGAATGCATTTAACCATGTGGTGGAACCTTTTGATGTAGGTGAAATAAGTTTTCATAGAGGATGGTTGTATCACCGAGCGGGTCCTAATGTGTCTGGTAATATGCGTAAAGTAATGACCATGATATACATGGATAAAGACACCGTATTAAAAACGCCCGAAAACCACAACCAGCAGGCCGATTGGGATACCTGGTGTCCAGGCGCTACTGTTGGTGAAATTGTAAACACCCCATTAAATCCAGTTTTGTATGAAGCAGTGTAAGTTTTTATTTTCTCTTTTGCTACTCATAGCTGTTGGCGCAAAAGCACAGTTGCCAATTATTCCGTACCCTAATAAAGTTGAAACTGGAAAGGGATTTTTTAAACTTACAAAGTCAGCGGCAGCTACTGCCAAATTAATTGTAGATCCGCAAACTACTGCTGTAGCATCTATGGAGGGGTATCATTTGTCTGTTACGCCAACTGCTATAACTATTACAGCAAAAACAAAAGTGGGCGCTTTTTATGGCATGCAAACATTATTACAATTAGAAGCGCAATCTAAAAATATTCCAGTACTAGAAATTGATGATGCACCAGCTTTTGGTTATAGAGGTCTTATGTTAGACGTGGGCAGACATTTTATGCCGGTATCATTTATTAAGCAACTATTAGATGTAATGGCCATGCAAAAAATGAACAATTTGCACCTCCATTTAACAGAAGACCAAGGTTGGCGTATCGAAATAAAAAAATATCCAAAATTAACGCGTGTAGGATCGGTGCGTGGCGGTACTTTAATAGGCAAGTATCCGGGTAAAGGCAATACCAATGCCGCCTACGGCGGCTTTTATACCCAGGCGCAATTAAAAGATCTGGTCGCTTATGCAGCGGCTAAACACATCAATATTATTCCTGAAATTGAAATGCCTGGTCATGCAAGTGCTGCAATCGCTGCATACCCCGAGTTAAGTTGTTTTCCAAATGAACCCACGCAGCTCACCAAAAACATGTATGCTACTGCTACAGAAAATAAAATAAAAAAAGAGGGTGGTAAAATAGTGCAAGAAAGCTGGGGCGTATTTGATGATGTGTTTGCACCTAGCGAGTACACGTTTAATTTTATTGAAAATGTACTAGATGAAGTAATGGATATATTTCCCTCAAGTTATATTCATATTGGCGGCGACGAGTGTCCAAAAACAGCATGGAAGCGGTCTAGTTTTTGTCAGGCACTCATGAAAGAAAAAGGCATCGCTGATGAGCATGCGTTACAGAGTTATTTTATTCAGCGCGTAGAAAAATATGTAAATAGTAAGGGGCGCAAAATTATAGGATGGGATGAAATTTTAGAAGGCGGACTCGCACCCAATGCAACCGTTATGAGTTGGCAGGGTGAAGAAGGCGGCATAACTGCAGCCAAGCAGCATCATGATGTAATCATGACCCCGCAGGGCACTTGTTACTTAAATTTTTATCAATCTTCTGATTCCCGCGACTCTATTGCTTTTGGCGGCTTCTTACCCCTCGAAGCAGTATATAATTATAATCCAATTCCTGCGGCACTTACCGCTCAAGAAGCGACTTATATAAAAGGGGTACAGGGTAATTTATGGACTGAATATATTGCCAATAAAGACCTAGCCTCTTTTATGTTGTATCCACGTGCGATGGCTATTGCCGAAAACGGATGGACAAAAACCAAAACAGGGTTCGATCATTTTACAAACCGTGTAACGATGTGGCAACCTATATTGAAACAAAAAGGGCTTCATTTTTCGGACCATTTATACAATGTACAAATCACCAGTAAACCTACGGCAGGGGGCATCCATGTTTCTATTGGTGGCGTAGGTGCAGCGCATAAAATTGTCTATACTACAAATGGCAAACTACCTAGCGTGCAAGATCAACAATACACAGGTCCTATCACGATTAACGGTGATGCCAATTTGCAAGCGGGTGTTGTTGTCAACAATAAAATAACGGATGTAGCGTCTGCTTCATTTTCTATTAATAAAGCTACGGGCGCAAATCTTTCCGAGTTAACCAACGCACCTAAAGCACCCTATAATAAAAGTGGTAACAATGGCTTTATCAATGGCATTGTCGCAAATGATAGTAGATTTAGTGATGGCGAATGGTTGGCCTGGGAAGGAAAAGATATAGAAGCAACACTTTCTTTTGCAGCGCCTACTTCTATTTCAAAAATTAGTACTCGTTTTTACAATAGCAGGGGAAGTTGGATTCATTTGCCAACAAGTGTAGAAGTGTTAGGGTCAGAAGATGGGAAAACATTTACCCGTTTAGGCCTGCTACAAAACTTAGATAATAGTAAAGAAGGTGCGGTAACTGTTTTATTTGAAATAAAGGCTACTACCGTTCAATATATGAAGTTAGTAGCTCATCCTGTAACAATGATCCCTGCTGGGTTTGCGGGCGCAGGAAATCCTTCTTGGTTATTTATGGATGAACTCATTGTAAAATAAAAGATGATGGCAAAAGTGATAGACACCCACATGCACAGTTGGGATTTGCAAAAAGTAAGGTATAGTTGGCTCGATGGGGATACTTCTATTTTAGCGCAAAATTATTATCCTTCCGGTATTGAAGCGCAATTACAAGTAGCTAATGTAAGTGCAGCCGTAATGGTGCAAGCTGCAAACAATATAGAAGACACCGAATTTATGTTTGAATGTGCGGAGCAGTACCCTTGGATTATTGGTGTTGTGGGTTGGGTAGATTTACTGGATCCGACGCTTGCAAAAAATCAATTAGAAGCACATTTGCAAAATAAATATTTTAAAGGGATCAGGCACCTCATACATGACGAGCCAGACCATAACTGGTTACTACAACCTGCTGTCATAGAAAGTTTAGGGATCTTGGCGGATCATGGTGTTCCTTTTGATGTAGTAGGTGTAAAAATTGAACACATTAAAGCAGCGATACAAGTGGCAAAGCAAATACCACATTTAAAAATGGTTTTTGATCACTTAAACCATCCACCCATTACTACCAACGAGCAGTTTAGTGCTTGGGGAGAAACTATTGCCGAGGCTGCTTGCATGCCTAATTTTTATGCAAAAATTTCGGGACTAGGAACCTGCTGTGCTCATTTTAATGATTGGTCTGCTAACACCATTGAGCCTTATGTGGCTTATGTTCTAAAACATTTTAGTATAAACAAATTAATGATTGGAGGAGACTGGCCTGTGTCATTGCTGGCTGGAGATTATGTAAATACACATCATAAATACCAGACAGTAATCAATAAATTAGTAGCACCAGAAAATCAAGAAAAAATTTACAGCACTAATGCAATGAGTTTTTATAAGCTGGGTTAGTTGTTCACTATTTCTACTTCAATTCTTCTGTTTCTAAAACGGTTGTTGTCCGAGTCGTTGGGCGTGATTGGATCGGTTTCGCCTTTACCAATGGTAGCTATACGGCCTGCAGCAATGCCTAGTTTTACAAGCGCGGATTTAATTGCTTCTGCTCTTTTATTGGATAAAATAATATTGTAATTGTCTTCACCCAAATTATCGGTGTGACCGCTAATAATAATACGAAGCGAACTATTTTTTGTTAGATAAGTGGCCATTTGTTCTATTTCTGGCGTATACCTTGGCATAATATCATGTTTATCTAATTCAAAATTCACATTGAGCGAAATGGTTTCTCTAACGCCCTTAAATGTTTTTTCGCCAGTGGCCTTTTGTTCACTCACGGTACCCGCGCTGATACTTAATTTCTCATAATCAAACATACAAGGCATCATACTTACCTCATAGTACCTATTCAATGAAAAAAGCTGGTTGTTAAACACTTCTTCAAATTCGGATCTATCGTAACACTGAAAATACATGCCATTTGTTTCGTTAGCAATCGCTCTTAAATTAACAGAGTCGGCACCACTACTATAAGCAATGGTAAATACCGGGATATTATTTACGAGTGCTTTTTCAACAATCGATTTGGTATTTTTATTTTTTGAAGAATTCTCGTACCCGTCTGTAAATAAAAGTAGTACTGGTTTGTACTTATTGTATTTGGCCATGGTATCTAATGCGCGGTCCATGGCGTCATTGATTGCGGTGCCACCTCCAAATCCATCCATACCTCTTTTGTGGTATAGCATTTTTTGTATGGTAGTACTGTCGTATGCCGTTCCTTCATAAGAAATATCCGAATCAAATTTCCATAAGCTAATTAAGTTGCGCTTGCTCATTTTTTTAAAGCTTGCAGATAGTGCGTCTTGTAATTCGGCGCAGCGTTCATCACCCATAGAGCCACTATGGTCTAGTATAATACCAATATGATAAATACTGGTGTCTTTTACTTCTTTTAACGTGTATTTAGTAACGTAACAGGTATCGTTGTATTTATTAATAAACCTAAATGCATTGGTTGTATCGGCGGTATTGATTTTATGATAGCTACCTTTTAAATTAGTAGGGTAGCTCATTCTAAAATTAATTTCCTTTTTATTTTTAGTAAAGCCGTAGGTGTTAATGGTTAGTTTCTCAGGCACATAGGTTTCGCCTATTCTTCTTTTAATCACCGGTTTTTGGGTAATAAAAATAGGCTCATACATAAAAGTATAATTGGCAGGAACATGGTCGATACCGTCAAAAGGTTCAAAGCCAGGCCTTGGTTTAAACGTTTTTTTATATTGTGGTTTAGGAGGAGCAGTTGTTCTTTTTTTTGGCGGTGCCGATTCTGCAAAAATCTCTCTAGATTCTCTGCACGCTGTAATACCAATAAAACCAATGGCAACGACAAGTGTTTGCAGGCGAATGGCAGAAAATTGAATATCCATAACTATACGTTGATTGATGCTCTAAGTTAATTTATTCTGGACAGTCTATAATGGTCTTAATTTTTTTAAGGCTCATGGGGTGTATGCTTAACATGAGATATCCGCCTCCTGAACCATTGTCCATATTGCTTGAGTTGGTTAGCCATCTAAGCCTATGAACGCCCACTGTGAGGGGACCCAATTTGATAGCGCCACCTAGCA
>CANEWV010000099.1 GCA_947442905.1 Chitinophagaceae bacterium
ACTTCTAGTATCTCCAAGATTTGCTGTTAATGACAACATTTTTAATTGGTTTAAAAATGCTTTTCCAGCTTCTAATCCACCCTTTAATTCAAAACAAACAATGCCGCCACCATTTGTCATTTGCTTTTTAGCAATAGCATGTTGTGGATGACTTGCTAAAAAAGGATAACGTAGTGTTGCAATGGCTGCATGATTTTCTAATGCCTCTGCAATAAATAAAGCGTTAGATGCATGCCTTTCCATACGAACATCTAATGTTTCGATGCTCTTACTTAAAAGCCATGCATTAAATGGAGAAAGTGCAGGTCCTGTGCTTCTGCAAAACAGGTAAATATTTTTGATGAGTTCTTTTTTGCCAACGACCACGCCACCTAATACACGACCTTGGCCATCTATCCATTTGGTTGCTGAGTGTACTACTAAGTCTGCTCCAAAGTCTATGGGGCGTTGGTTTACAGGCGTTGCAAAACAATTGTCAACGTTTAAAATAAGTTTATGTTTTTTAGCAACCCTGCCAATCATTTCTAAATCTAAAATATCTAGTCCTGGATTAGTAGGTGTTTCTAAATAAATCATTTTAGTAGCTGGAGTGATAGCGGCTTCCCATTCTGCTTCTGTTGCTGTGGCTAACACATACGATGTGTCGATACCATAATTAGGAAGGTATTTTGTAATCACGGTGTGTGTGCTACCAAAAATCGAATTACAAGAAAGTAAATGATCACCTTTTTTTAATAGCGCCATAAAAGATCCAAAAACGGCGCTCATACCAGACGATGTTGCGTAACCTGCTTCGGCACCTTCTAGTGCGCAAATTTTATCTGTAAATTCTTGCACATTGGGGTTGCTGAATCTGCTATAAATATTATCGTCAGTTTCATCTGCAAAAGCAGCGCGCATACTTTCTGCATCATCAAAACAAAAGCTACTCGTCAAATAAAGTGGACTGCTATGTTCCATTTCATTTGTTTGCGTGGTTCTAATTCTTATGGCGTCTGTTTGCGGCTTTGACATAGTATGTATAGATGCTTTGAAGCAAAGGTAAGGTTCATAAACAACCTACCGCTGCAAGCTTTCTAAAATATTTTATGTCTAGTGATTAACTTGTAGTTATTTTGTACCTCATGCACTCTCAAACTCAATACCTAGAATACAAACAGCCGTTCGTTTTAGAATGCGGAGAGGTATTGCCTAGTTTAACCATTGCTTACCATACTTATGGTACGCTAAATGAAGCGGGCACCAATGTAGTGTGGGTTTGTCATGCCTTAACAGCAAATGCTAATGCATCTGATTGGTGGAAAGGTTTGGTAGGAAATGACTCGCTTATTAATGAACAAGATTATTTTATTGTTTGTGCAAATATCATTGGCTCTTGTTATGGATCTACTGGCCCACTAACTGACAACCCAAATACAGGTGCTCCTTACTATTCAAGTTTTCCTGCAGTAACCATTAGAGACATGGTTAAAGCACATATCATTTTAAGAGAAGCGCTTGGTATTGATTCCATTGCTTTATTAATGGGTGGCAGTATGGGCGGATATCAAGTACTTGAATGGGCTTTGCATGAACCATCGCGCATTCAAAAATTATTTTTAATTGCTACATCGTCTACAGAAAGTGCATGGGGCGTTGCAATTCATACAGCACAACGTTTAGCTATTGAAGCTGATCAAACATGGAATACCATGGAAGCAAATGCTGGTGCTGCTGGCTTAAAAGCTGCGCGTGCTATTGGCATGTTAACTTACCGTAATTATGCCATTTTTAAAGAAGCACAAACCGATGCTGATTCCGAAAAAATAGATGGCTATAAAGTCTCTTCTTATATCAACTATCAAGGAGATAAACTCGTGAATAGATTTAATGCCTATTCTTATTGGCTACTTACCAAATCGATGGATAGTCATCACTTATCTAGAGGAAGAGGAATGGATGTAGCGCAAGTTTTAAAAAGCATTACAATTCCAACACTTATTATTGGGATTACAAGCGACATTTTGTGTCCACTAGAAGAGCAGCGTTTTATGGCGGCTCATTTATCCAATGCACAACTCGTAGAAATAGATTCGAGCTACGGACATGATGGTTTTATTATTGAAACCAAACAAATAGCTAAGCATTTAGCCCCTTTTTTACAATAAATATTTATTTACTGCGGATGGTAAATGCTTTTTGCATTTTTGTACACTTCCTCTTTGTTTAAGGTCATCTTTTTTGTTTGCTGACGTGTAAACATTTCCATTTGGTCGGTGTAGTGTGGCGAATCTTTTTTGGCAGATGCGCCGTATACATTGAGAGATTCTATTTGCGGTCCGTCTTTTGTAAACCTTACCAGCTCTATGTATGCGTCTCCCTGGTTGCCTTTCCATTTGCCATCTTTGTAAGGAATCGAGTACATAGGGGCAAGTACATCCGGCAAACCTGGAAGTGGAATTTCTTTACTGCCTCGAACTAATTTTTGGACTTCTCCAAGTGCAATATTTGTTTTGCCAAAATCTTTTAGCATGGTTTGTTTTGCTTCTCGTAATAGCTGTGCGGCTAATGATTTACTGATAGATTTATTTTGTAAGTAAAGCGCTTTGTTTTTATTAGCAGCGGCTTGTACAAAAAAGAAAGTGCCTGCGCCAATACTCTCTGCATCTGAATTTCTATTCCAGTTGCTTAGTTGCGTAATGATATCTGCAATATCAGGGAACTCCGTGCTGTTCAATAAAAATACCGTATCAATTTTGCTAGGAAAATAAAATGAAGATGGAAATTGTCTGTCAAATTTGATACGCTTGAAATCTTCGTAACTTACTTTATTGAGTGGTTTAATGAGTTCATCAAAACGCATACTTCTATTGTTTTCTAGCGTTTCGTAACCCATGGTAGGGTCAATGATTGAAGGATTTTCTGAACCAAATGTGCTATGGAAAGGAGAGTGGTTGGTATTGTATACATAGCCCGCCTTTGGTTGTAGCACCTGCGGTAAATTAGAAAGCGGATGAAGATCGGTCCACAGTGTTTTGCTGGTGTTGCCTGGTAGTGTTGTTTTCCAATTGTAGTTTTTGTCTCTTACCGGAATACGGCCATTGCTAATATAATATATAGTGTCGTAACGATCGGCGTATACAATGTTGTAACCAGGAATGGCCAACATGTTTAATGCACTTTTAAATTCGGTAAAGTTTTTTGCTTTGTTAAAAGCATACCACTGCTCGAGTCCTCTAATATCCATTTGTGCAGGCATGCGAATTGAAAAAACACCTCTTGGTGTGATAATGGTTGGGCCGTATTTGCTCCAGTATGCTTTTTTGCTTAAGGGTGCTATTACGCCTGCAATTTTTACTTTTAATGGCGCTGTTTTTACTTCTAGTGTTTCCCATTTGCCATCAAATTTGTATTGCAATTTGTTTTTAGGATTCATTTCTAATTGATAAACGTCTAATTTGTCAGGGGCATTTACAGTATGGGCCCATCCTAAATATTCGTTGCAGCCATGTAAGATGCAAGGAGCGCCCGGAAAATTAGCGCCTATAATATTCCAGCCATCTTCGCTATTTAAATGTGCTTCATAAAAAGCCACAGGACCTTCCAATGGTTGGTGTGCATTGATGTCTAAGTACACCTGACCGTCAGTGGTTTTGGCGCTATTAAAAGCAAAAGCATTACTGCCCTGCGTTTTATAATTTTCGAGTAGTGGAACCGTGCCACCAAAAATGGAACTTAATGCTTTGTCGGCGCCAGATAACACGCAGAGTTGTAGGACCGAATATTGAACCATGTCTTTTGGGGTAACTGGAAATATTTTTTTAAGCATCACTTCTTTGGGGTGCGCTGCTGCATATGCATTGAGTCCAGCGGCATAGCCTTCTAGTAATTTTTTAAATGCGGGACTTAAATCGGACTCGTATTTTGCTTCTACAAGTTCTGGAATGCGTAATAAGTGGATGATATAATCTATCGAAGCTCCTTTTTTACCTTGGTATTGTGCTAGCATAGATTTACCCGCAATTAATGATTGTTGGATAGTTTCAAAATCATCTTCTGCATGCGCCCAAGCAAGGCCGTATGCTACATCCGGATCGGTTTTGCCAAAAATATGTGGTACGCCAAAGCTATCTCTGATAATATCAATTTTTGCTGGGTTTATTTGCGCGCTTACTTGGTATGGTATTGCCGCAAGGCCAATCAATAAGCAGTTAATGAGGAGGCGATATTTTTTCATATAATTTAATGTAAGCTAGTATAACAAGATAATGGGTAAAGTGTTTAGTATTTTATAGTGGTGTATCTTTGAATTAAAATATATACCATGTCAATTTTTAAGCAATTAAAAGAATACCTTTTTATTTCAAAAAGAGACCCCAATGAGCCGCGTACTCAATGGATGAAATACATGCATGGTATGAACCGGATTTCGCTGTTTATGTTTTTGATGGCGGTGCTTATTATTTTATTTAAGTCGCTAATATTACCCCTCATCAATAAATAGTTTTGGTCCTGCAAGTGCTACAATTTCTTTAGCCACTTTTGCAGAAGCGTCTTCGCCACCTGCTGCGAGCAGTGCATGTAATGACTGGTAGTTATTCATCACCTCTTTTCTATGCTCCTCGTTTTCTGTGATATTACGCAGTGCATTTGTTAATTGCTGCTCCGTCAGATTTTCTTGAATAATTTCACGAACAATTTCTTTATCCATAATCAGGTTCACGAGTGAGATGAACTTAATTTTTACCAACCTCTTTGCAATTTGGTAAGAGAATTTGCTGGTTTTGTAGCACACGACTTCAGGAACTTTAAATAGGGCGGTTTCAAGCGTAGCGGTACCACTGGTTACGAGCGCTGCATCTGCTATTGTGAGTAGGTCGTACGTGCTGTTTTTAATGAGTGTGACATTGGAATATCCCATTAAAAAGCGGTTGTAAAATGGAGCGTCTTGCCCAGGTGCCTGTGCCACCATAAAAGTGTAGCCCGGAAAATGCGGCGTTACACTTAGCATGATCGGTAACATTTTAATGATTTCTTGTTTTCTACTACCTGGTAGTAATGCAATTACTTTTTTATTGTCTGTAGAAAGTGGGGTAGTGCTTTTAAAGGATTCAATCACACGTAAAAGCGGATGGCCTACATAGGTAACATCCCAATTCCATTTATTTTTAAAATAATCTTTTTCAAAAGGAAGTATGCAAAACATTTTGTCGATGCATAGTTTCATTTTTTTAACCCTGTTTTCTTTCCATGCCCATACCTGCGGCGCAATGTAATAGACTACTTTAAATCCATTTTTTTTAGCCCATTCCGCGATGCGTAAATTAAATCCTGGATAGTCTACAAGCACGAGTACATCGGGTTGCCAAGCTTCAATGTCTTGTTTGCAAAACCGGATGTTTTGTAAAATGGTGGGCAGATTTTTAATCACTTCTAAAAAGCCCATAAATGCCAGGTCTCTATAATGTTTAACTAGAGAGGCGCCCGCCTGTTGCATTAAATCGCCACCCCAGGCCTTAATGCTGGCGTTAGGGTCCAGTTTTTTTATTTCTTTAATAAGGTTACTGCCGTGTAGGTCTCCGCTGGCTTCCCCTGCAATAATATAGTACTTCATAGGCTCCTTGCAATTTACGTTAGAAGGGCCGAAATGTTAATAAAACTAAAAAAATAGTTAAAAAACTAAAAATTTAGTTGTTAAACTAAAAAAATAGTTTTAGAATTGTGTTTCAAATGTAAATGTGCATGAAACCATTAACAAAAGCAGAAGAGCAAGTGATGCAGCAGGTATGGAAATTATCCAGTGCCTATTTAAAAGATATTGTAGAATCTTATCCTATGCCGCGTCCGCATACCAATACGGTGGCAACGCTTGTTAAAATATTAGTAGACAAAGGATATATTGGAGTTGAAGCCATGGGCCGTGTGCACCGTTATTTTCCTTTAGTGAGTAAAGAAGCCTATTCTACCAATTCTATTAAATCGTTGGTGGACGCTTATTTTGAAGGTTCTTTTAGTGAGGCGGTTTCTTGTATGTTACAGCAAAAAGAAATTAGCGTGCATGAATTGGAAATATTATTGGATCAATTGAAACAATCAAAAAAATAAGTCATGTATCCTACACTCTATTACTTGTTACAAGTGCTTGTATGCAGTGCCGTTTTGATGGTTTATTATTTACTCGTGCTGCGCAATAAAAAATTCCATCAGTACAACCGGTTTTATTTACTCGGTGTTGCTGTTGTATCTTGGATTGTTCCACTTATTAAAATTGTTTGGGAGCAGCAGCATGCTGGTGTTAGGCAAGTAGATATTATCAACGAAGTCGCAAATGGAAATACAGCAGTGGAAGCGCTGCTCGCAAGTAAACAAGCGGCTTTTAACTGGTTGTCTATTTTACCTAATATTTATGCAGGCGTTTCGCTTTTTTTAGCAACTGCAATGGTATTTGCACTACTCCGAATTTATAAAATGTATAAATCTTATGAGTGTAATAACCTGCAAGAGTTTTATTTAG
>CANEWV010000100.1 GCA_947442905.1 Chitinophagaceae bacterium
CATAACTATACCATGGCGCTAAATCACTGTAACGAATGGGCCAGTCTGTGCCATGACCATCTTTTGCATTGGCTTCGAAATCTAAATCACTCCAGCGGTAACTCTGACGGCCCCACATCAGTGAACGACCTCCCACATGATTACCTCTAATCCAATCAAAAGGTTTTACTGGATTGTAGGGATGATCATTATCATTTACAAAAAACTTTTTTGAAACTTCATCGTAAGCGTAGCACTTACTTTGTATGGGCGAATTTTTTTTGTCTTCTTGCGTCGAACCATTACGGTGTTCTAATTCCCACGGATTTTTTTCGGTACCCTCATAATCTTTGATGTGCTCTACATTTCGACCCCTTTCTAGTAAAATTGTTTTGAGTCCTTTTTCTGTTAACTCTTTAGCAGCCCAACCTCCAGAAATTCCAGAGCCTACTACAATTGCATCAAAAATGTTTTGCTTTGCCATTTTAAAAACGTGGTTTAGATGTTCTAATGATTGTAATTTATAATAATTTTTAGAGATATTAGCATTGACTTACTTTTGCACCCATGGGACAGAAAAAATTAATCCGGTTTGAAGCTATTAAAGGGTACGAAAACGTATTTGAATACCCGGTTAATGCCAAGGGCACTTGGAACGCGTATTTTAAAAACGACAACCCCATAACACTTGAACTGGCTTGCGGTAAAGGAGAATACGCGGTAGGCCTAGGAAAAATGCACCCTAACCGCAATTTTATAGGCATAGATATTAAGGGCAACCGGATTTGGAGAGGTGCCACCAATGCACTGGAAATGGGCCTTACAAACGTGGCATTTATTAGATCGCATATTGATAAAGTGTCCGATTATTTTAACCCTACCGAAATTGACGAGATCTGGATTACTTTTCCGGATCCGCAGTTAAAGGGCGCTAGGGCAAAAAAGCGCCTCACCCACCCTAAATTTTTGCGTGTATACCAGCAAATCTTAAAACCCGGGGGTATCATCCATTTAAAAACCGATAGTCCAGATTTATATCAATTTACCAAGCTTGTTATCAACTTATTTGAACTTCCGTTGTTAGAGGATATGGACAATGTATACGCAGGCGCAAACATCAAACCTGAATTGCAGATAAAAACGCATTACGAGGGTTTAGACATTGCAGGAAGCAACCGTATTCATTATTTGTCTTTTACCATTAACAAAGAATTGCCGCTAGCATTAGATGCGCAATTAAAAAGTTTACTAAGTGAGCAAGAACCTGATTAAAGATGTAGATTACTATACAGATCCTTCTGGTAATTTTGTATTTACAGAAGCCTATCATATAGCAAAAGGCTACTGTTGCGGTCATGGTTGCAGACACTGCCCCTACGCTTACGAAGCAGTACCAGAGCCACGCAAACAATTGCTACTGAATAAAGAAATTCATGAATTCCGCGAGCCGCAATAAAAAAACACCTACAAAGTCTGCAATCAATAAAGCAGATTCACCTAGTTTTTTTGAACTGGTGTATCAGGTGGTAAGGCTTATTCCTAAAGGGCGCGTAACTACATACGGCGCTATTGCAGCATATCTAGGCAGCAAACAAAGTTCCAGGGCAGTTGGCTATGCACTCAATGGGGCGCATATTATTAAACCAAAAGTACCCGCACAACGAGTGGTGAATAGAAATGGTATGTTAAGCGGAAAAGCGCATTTTGAAACGCCAACGCGCATGCAGGAATTACTTGAAAAAGAAGGTGTAATCGTTAAAGATGAAACCATCCAAAACTTTAGTAAACATTTTTGGGACCCTACAAAGGAACTAGGCTTTTAAACCTAACTGCATTAAGCGTAATAAGGCGCAATAAACCAGTATACCACCGGACCTGTTACTGCTACATAAAACCATAATGGCCAGGTAATTTTTGCCAGCTTTTTATGCGTTGCAAACTCTGCAGTCAATGCACGATACGCTGTAAATAAAATGAATGGTAATATTACCGCTGCTAAAAATATATGCGTGCTTAAAATAACTAAATAAAGGGTTCTAAAAGAGCCTACTGTAGCTGCTTCTGCTTCATTTAATACACCATCATGATCAATATCCCCAAATTTAGCTTCGCCAGCTAGTAAATGGTGGGCGATATAGGACACTAAAAATAAAACGGATAACACAAGCGCTGCCATCATCATTTTTTTGTGCATTTGGTAGTTACCGTTTTTAACAGCCACAAGCGCTGCCACTAATAATACAGCAATAATGGTATTGATTACTGCATTGGCCTTTGCAAAAATGTGCACATCAAAACCTAAATCTATATCTAATTTAAATTTACTTAATAGTACAACAACCGTAAACACAACTACTGAAAATATACCAATAAGCCATTTAGCAAGTTTGTCGTTTTTTGAAATAGATGCTTGTAACATAGTATTGTTTTTTAAAAATAATTATCCATTCATTTTTCTGTGTTGACGTATATACACCACAAAAAATATAATTGCAGATATAATAATTAGCCAAAGCCAAGACAGGTCAAGTATTTTTCTGAAAATAGCGCCTTTATTTTTCTTGTCTTTTTCGAGCATTAATAATCCAATATCTCTCGCAAGTTTTGCCACCGAATTTGAATCAAGACCATTGTAATAACCTCTCACATAACGGTCTTTGTCGAGTAGTACAAACCTTGAAGTATGCACAAAGTCCGGACTGATAGGCTCTTCGCTAAATTTATCTACACGTAATTCTTCAAAAGCAAATTTGTAAATACTGTCTCTGTTGCCCGTTAAAAACCACCAGTTGTCATGATTGGCTCCAAAGATATCGGCATAATTTTTTAGCACCGGAACAGAGTCACGCTCTGGATCTACGGTAAACGAAACAAACTGAACAACAGCCGTATCAATTTTTTTGCGCACATTGCCACCCAGCTTAAAGGAGTGCTGCAACTTTTGCATGTTAAAAGTGAGCTTCGGACATATACTTCTACAACTCGTAAAAATATAATCTACCACCATTATTTTAGAGCTCTTATCGTAAAGGCTAACTGTATCTCCTAGTTGATTCACAAGGGTAATATTGGCTGTTTTATGCCAAATACTATCTGTTACTTCTTTGCCATTTTCGACCTTTGTAACAACCGTGTCTAGCAGGTATTTGCGGGGCATATGCACCGCGTTTTCACTTGCAGACTTTAGCCATAAATAGCAAGCTACCGGTAGCCCTAAAGCAATTAATAAACCTAAAATTGAATTTTTACTCATGGTAAAACAGTTGGTATAAAAAAACCACCAAACAAAGGTCGGTGGTTTTAACTATATTATAAACAAATTGCTTTAGTGTTTGTTCTGTACCGCCACAGTATCTTTAGCGTGTGCAGTAGTATCTGCCGCAGCTTCGTGAGATGCTTCTGCACCATGCCCTGCAGCTCCGTGTTCACCATGTGCTTTTTGTTGTACTTTAATTTCAGAACGCTCTTTAAAGTAAGGGTCATAAGTGTTGCGTAAGTTTCTGAAAGAATTACCATCGTATAAAAAGGCAATGATAAACCAAACAAAAAGACCTAGAGGCACAACAATGGTCATGATAAGGTTTTTTAATTCATGCTTTAAGTGCATGAAATAAGCAACGATATAAAATGCCTTGGCCATCATCAAAATAATGATAGTGCCTTTGATAGCAAGTCTTAAAGCTTCAGATGTGATACCAATCATCCAAAATCCAAGTATTAATTCAATAATGGTTAATACAGATAAGATGATGGTAACTTTTTTTATTTCACCAGTTCCGTGGTTTTCTTCGTGTTGAGCAGTATGTGACATCAGGTTCTAAATTAATGTTGTTGAAATAATAAATTATACTAGGTAGAAGCAAGTGAATACAAATACCCATACTAAATCTACAAAGTGCCAGTATAATCCAGCTTTTTCAATCATTAGGTAATGACCACGTTGTTCAAATTTATCTAAGAGCGTCATGATAAGCATGATAATATTGATAACTACACCAGTAAATACGTGGAAACCGTGGAAACCAGTAATGGTAAAAAAGTAATTGGTAAAGTTGGTAGAAGATGCAGTTCCATCAGCATTGATAAATGGATTGCGACCCCACCATGCACCTTCATGGTGTAAGTGATTCCACTCCCAAGCCTGACAGCTTAAAAATGCAATACCACCAATGATGGTCCAAATCATATATTTAACCACCGATTTTTTATCCATTTCTTGACCCGCTTTTACAGCAAGTACCATGGTTACGGAACTAACAATCAAAATAAAGGTCATCACAGACACAAACACAAGTGGCGCATTGGCTCCTTCTGGTGCAAATGGGAAACTTTTGAATACTAAGTTAGGGTCAGGCCATCCATTGGTTGAAAAACGTATGGTACCATAAGAGATTAGAAAAGCACCAAATGTAAAGGCATCACTCATTAAGAAATACCACATCATTAATTTACCGTACTCGACGTTAAATGGGCTTTTTCCACCACCCCAAGACTTTGTTGTTTCTACTGTTGCTGTTGACATGTCTTATTAAAAATTTCGTTGCAAAAATATTGGCTATCAGTCAAAAAAGACGATTTCTGGGTAACTTTTTATTAGAATTAAGCGATCAAATTATAAAATATGAATAAGTAAATCCAAAGAATATCTACAAAATGCCAGTAAGTAGCTACAATTTGAACCGGAACGATGTTGATTTGGCTAGATTTAATAAAAATAGCTCTAAAAAACAAAACAAAAAGCGCTACAACACCACCTAGTACGTGGAGCATGTGTAGGCCAGTAATGATGAATAAAAAGGATGATGCTGAGTTACTTTGAGGACCAATAAGCGCAAAACCCCTTAACTCAAGGTCTTTAAAGCCATCCCATTGAAGTGACACAAACACAATACCTAGTATAGAGGTTAGTGTGATAAATAATTTGTAATTTATAGTTTTCCCTGCCTTTATAGCGGCGCTAGCCAACCACATGGTAATACTACTTGCTAGAATTACGCCGGTAGAATACCAAAACATAACAGGTAGCTCAATAACCAACCAATTGCCTTGGTTCTTTTTAACAATATAAGCACTCGTTAAACCAGCAAACATCATTACAATGCTTCCAATGGCCGCCCACATCAAAAATTTTTGTGGATGAATTCTTTGCGTTTCTGTTGATGTACTAACTGTAGACATATATTTTATTTTAGTCTTTAATTTTTGCCGGCGAGGAGTGCTAGTAATACAATGGGTAAATAAATGTAACTACTAAACATGACGCGTCTTGCCGCTTTAACATCCATTTGCTGGTACAACCGGATACTTTGTACCACCATAAATACATTACAAACCATCACTACAATTGCACTTATTGGTCCTGTATACCCAAAATAATAGGGCAAAAATCCTACAGGAATCATAAGCACCGAATACATAACGCCTTGTATTGCCGTAAATTTTGTTGGCCCCTTATCGGCGGGCAACAATTTAAATCCGGCCTTGCTATAATCTTCATGTGCTACCCAAGCAATTGCCCAAAAATGCGGAAACTGCCATAAAAACTGAATACCAAAATATATCCATCCGCCTAAACTAAAGTCATCATTACCTGCAACCCATCCTATCAAACATGGTAATGCGCCAGGTAAGGCTCCTACCAACACCGCAATGGAATTTATTTTTTTTAGTGGCGTATAAATAAAAGCATACAAGAACAAACTAAATGCAGATAAAAGCGCCGATGATAAATTAAAAAAGTACCACATCATTCCAACACCCACAAGTCCAGCAATCACTGCAAATGTGTAGGCTTCGTTTTGTGTCATTCTTCCAGCAGCAACAGGTCTTGATCCCGTGCGCTTCATCATAGCATCTGTATCTTTTTCTACAGCTTGGTTAATGGCGTTTGCACTTCCCGTAACAAGCATTCCTGCTAGAAACAAAATAGCAATCATCCACCAATCAAACGTTTTTACATTTGGAGCGAGTAAGTAACAAACGACACAAGAAAACACAACCGTAAAACTCAGCGTAAATTTAATTAGCTGGTAATAATCTTTAGCCTTGCTAGCAAAAGAATTAGAACGGTTGGCTTCGCTTTCCATTTTAGTGCTGACTTTCGTCTGCTCCAACAGGTGTAGTTTGTGGCGTAAAATCTACATCGTCTTTGCTATAATCATAAGCCCAACGGTGTACTTCAGGAATTTCACCTACCCAGTTACCGTGACCCGGATTAATTGGAGTCGTCCACTCTAATGTATTCGATTTCCAAGGATTAGGATCTGTTAATTTTCTTCCTTTGAAAATAGAATAGAAGAAATTGAACAAGAAAGACAATTGAACCATAAATACGATCATCGATACTAAACTGATGAACTTATTTAATTCGCCAAATTGCTTAAAGCTTTCCCAAATACTAAAATCGTAATAACGACGTGGCATACCCGCTAAACCTTCGTAGTGCATTGGCCAGAAAATCATATAAGCACCTGCAA
>CANEWV010000101.1 GCA_947442905.1 Chitinophagaceae bacterium
GCGTATTTATATTGGAAAGAAACCGGCGATGTTTCTGTGTGGGAAGGAATTGCTATTGACGCTGTTGCCATGAATTTAGATGACTTACTTTGTGTGGGCGTAACGGATAATATTTTGTTTTCTTCTACCATTGATAGAAATAAAAAAGTAATTCCGGGTAGTGTTTTAGAGTCGGTGATAAATGGAACACAATCTTTTTTTGATACACTCGCTAGTTATGGTGTTACCGTTCATTATTTAGGTGGAGAAACTGCCGATGTGGGCGATGTGGTAAGAACCATTGCTGTTAACGGAACGATGCAAAGTAGATGGCCAAAATCAAAACTCATTACCAATCAAAACATTGCTGCTGGTGATGTGATTGTTGGTTTTGCAAGTTCGGGCATGGCGTCTTATGAAAAAGAATACAACAGTGGACTTGGTAGTAATGGCTTGACAAGTGCAAGACATGATGTGCTTAGTAATTACTATGCCGAGAAATATCCAGAAACATTTGAGCCAACACTTGATAAAGACGTAGTTTACTTAGGTAAAAATAAAATGACGGATACCTTTGCAATAGAAGGCTTTGCGGATCCTATTTCGATTGGCAAATTATTGTTAAGTCCTACTAGAACCTATGCGCCACTTGTAAAAAAGATATTGGATACGCATTTTGCTGATATCCATGGCATGATTCATTGCAGCGGTGGAGGACAAACCAAGTGCATGAAATATTTGCCAACTACTTTAAAAATTATCAAAGACAATTTGTTTACACCGCCACCAATCTTTAATTTGATTCAGGAAAATGCTGGTTCAGATAATAAAGAAATGTATCAGGTGTTTAACATGGGGCACCGATTAGAAATTTTTACCAATCAAAAAACAGCAGAGGCGCTTATTGCTACTGCTGCCGAATTTAATATTGAAGCACAAATTGTGGGTCGTGTAGAAGCGGCACAAAAATCAAGTTTACACTTACATACCTCAACAGGTATTATCGATTTTGAATATTAAAATATTTTTATGTCAGAAACAGTCGTATCCATACAGCAGGCTAAAATTTATCAAGGCAATAATTTGATATTGGATGATGTAAATTTTACCGTACAAAAAGGTGAGTTTGTTTACCTGGTTGGAAAAACAGGAACCGGCAAAAGCAGTTTGTTAAAAACGCTTTATGGTGAACTGGCTTTACAGCACGGGACAGGCTCTGTGGTTGGGTTTGACTTAAAAGATATGGACTGGAAAAAAGTACCTTTTTTACGCCGAAATTTAGGTGTTGTATTCCAAGATTTTCAACTCTTAACGGATCGTAACGTACATGAAAATTTGCGCTTTGTGCTCCAAGCAACAGGCTGGCAGGATGAGCGTCTAATTGAAGAAAAAATCAATGATGTATTAGATAAGGTAGGCCTCAAAAGCAAAGGATTTAAAATGCCTTTTGAAATGAGTGGTGGCGAGCAGCAGCGTGTAGACATTGCGAGAGCGCTTCTTAATTCGCCTAAATTAATTTTAGCGGATGAGCCTACGGGTAATCTAGATCCTGAAACCAGTGATGAGATCATGCAACTACTTATACATATCGCAAAAGACTATGGAACAGCTGTTATTATGGCTACCCACGATTTTATTGTGATTAACAGATATCCTTCTCGTATTTTAAAAACTGAAGGTGGTAAAGTGCTTGATAGTGGCTCGTTGTAAGTGAACCGTTAAACAGTATAATTAACCCCAAATAATGGTGGTGCATTCTTTTGCCAGTACCTCGTTCGTTTTTTCAGTGGCAATTAGTTTTTTTCTGGTTTCAATTTCTTCTTCCGAAAAAGGATGATGGTATAGCTGAATGATAATTTCTTGAAACGCATTTGCTGATGCCCCTTGATGATAACAGGTGCCCAACGTGCTGCTTGTAGTTTTACTGTTTGTTAAGCAGTGTCTGCCCTTTTTTATACCTTCTAAAAGTGCTTCATCAGCGCCTAATTTTATAAAGGATGGCTGTATAATAATTTGCGCTTTTTCAATCATATCCTGACGTTCAGAACTTGATGGATTGGCAACAATACAGGTGTGCGGCTGCATATGAGCCAGCGCAGTTAACGACGGTGTGGGGTCATTTCCAGTAATTACAAAAGGCACTTTTAAGTTGTGAAATACATGCGTTAAAAGCCAGCGTGCTGTTTTGTGGGTTGCAGCGTCTGATAGATTGCCCTGAAAAAGACAATAGTTTCCAAGTCCGGTTTTGGAAGTTATGCTATTGCTACTTGATGTAAAGGGTGCTAAAATTTGAATATCACCTCCTAAAAATAAATCATCTAGTGTGTGCTTGTCAGCGCTTGATGTTACAATCCAAGATACCCGTTGATTTATTTTTTTGAGTACTCTTTTAGAAAGCACCGCCTCTCTTTGATAAAATAGTTTTTTAAGTGGTGTGCTGCTCCGCTCTTGGAGGTATCTAAAATAAGCTGGGGCATACGTAAGTAGCCTTACCCAAATTTTTCTGGAAGCTAGCGCTTTTGATAAGGCAAGACCGCTGGGTCCCATGCCTTCAATTAAGATGGGGTAGTTGTTGCTTGCTAGATCATTTTCCAGCTGATCGTTTTGAAATTTGGCTGTCGCGTAGGGTGCAGAAAATGAAAAATTTCGATGCCCTTGATTCATGGGATAGGTAGTAACAGAGCTGCAAATTTTTGAGAGTTGAGCATCGGGGGCGCCCATAATACCTGCGTCTACATTCGAGCCCTGTTCACTAAAAGTATACAGGTGCACATCAATACCCGCTGCAAATAATGCCTCCAAAAGCCAGAAGGTTTGCTGTGCATCACCAAGGCTGTTTGGGTTTGGGACATATCCGGATATAACGTTGAGGCTTCTTTGCATGGGGGTATATAGTCAACAACAAGCGCTGCCTGTGATTGTTCGCCAAAAGGGATAAAATGGGGCCATTTGTATTGACAAATAGGTGTTATTACGGGCTTAATTCCAACTTATTTTTCCACGAAACCAACCTCATTTTTTATTCTATCAAAAGCTTGTAATTAATTGAATTAGAGTTATTTATAACTATCTTATTGTTAATTAAATATATCTTAATTTAACTTCTCCACGTCTTATTAACAATGCCGCAATTTTTACTATCATTTCTACCCGTTTTAATGTAAGTTCGCGGGTATTAAAAGAATAGAAAAGTGAGATTAAAATCGTTAGAAATCAAAGGGTTCAAAAGTTTTGCTGATAAAACAGTGGTAACATTTGACGAAGGGATCACTGGGATTATTGGGCCCAATGGTTGTGGTAAAAGTAATATTATCGATAGTATTAGATGGGTTATTGGTGAGCAAAAAATATCGGCGCTAAGAAGTGAGAATTTAGACGCGCTCGTTTTTAATGGTAGCAAAACAAGAAGTGCGAGTGGACTTGCCGAAGTGAGTTTGACTTTTGAAAACACAAAAAATTTACTCCCTACCGAGTTTAGTACCGTAACCGTTACCCGCAGGTTTTATAAAAATGGAGAGAGTGAGTACCGCCTTAACGATGTAAGCTGTAGGTTAAAAGACATCCACAATTTGTTTTTGGATACGGGTGTGAGTACCGATAGTTATGCCATCATCGAATTAGGTATGGTGGATGATATCATCAAGGATAAAGAAAACAGCCGTCGAAGAATGCTAGAGCAAGCGGCTGGTATCACCATCTACAAAACCAGAAAAAAAGAAGCTAAAAATAAATTAGACGCTACCGAGCAAGATTTAGCGCGTATCGAAGATTTGTTGTTTGAAATCAACAACCAATTAAAGACCCTAGAAAATCAGGCTAAAAAAGCGGAAAAATATTTTGAAATCAAAGGTGAGTTTAGAGAAGTTTCTATCGAGCTTGCTAAAGCTGCGCTCGAAGGCTTTAACATTACCTATAAAGAACTGAACGAACAACAAGACCTTGAGGTTAACAAGCGCGTTCAATTAGAGGCAGAGATTGCTGTTGAAGAAGCGGCACTCGAGCAGGAGAAAGTTGGCTTTATCGAAAAAGAGCGTGCCCTTCAAAGTATGCAGGGGGCTTTTAACGACTTACTCCAAAATTTGCGTGGTAAAGAAAACGACAAAAACCTAGCTACTCAAAAACTACATTACCTTAAAGAAAAAGAAACCAATTTAAAAGAGTTTTTAGACAAAGCTACAGGCCAAGTAAAAACCATTGGGGACTCTATCGAATACACACAAATTCAGGTTGGTGAAGAAGAAGCAAAATTAGCGGAGTTACAAGACGCCGTAGAAAATGCAAAACTTGATATCGAAAACAAGCGCCGCAATTTTGATGAGCGCAGATCAGGTGTAGACGCTTTAAGAAGTGAGTTCCAACAAATTCAACGTAATCAGTTTGATGCCGAAAAAAAGGTGGCAGTTGCCGATACTTCTATTCAAAACTTACAACGTGCACAAACGCAGTTAACCGATGAGCAGTCTCAACGTGCGCAGCAGTTAGTGCAGTTACAAGAAGCTTTGGTTGAAAAAGAAGAGAGCTTGGTGGACAAGCGTAACGTGTTAGCTGATTTACAAGCACACCAAGAAAAAACAAAGTCTAGTATTTTTGAAACGCAGCAGGCGCTTGAAGTACTTCGTTCTGAGCTAGCCGAAGAGAACAGAAAATTAGACGCTAAGCGTAACGAATATAACTTATTAAAAAGTTTAATGGACTCGATGGAAGGTTATCCGGAGAGCATTAAATTTTTACACAACAATCCAGATTGGAACCATTCGGCACCAATACTTTCTGACATCATTTATGTAAAGGAAGAATTTAGAGCAGCCGTGGAAAACGTGTTGGAGCCTTACCTAAACTATTATGTTGTAAATAATTTACAGGAAGGTTTACAAGCGGTTCATTTACTAGACGCCAATCAAAAAGGTAAAGCCAACTTTTTTATGTTGGACAAGTTTGCCGATTTTAGATCAGATAGTTCACAACCGGCTGGCACATTTGCTGCACTAGATGTAGTAGAAGTAGACGAGCAATATAAAAAATTAGCACAGTATCTTTTATCCAATGTTTACATCGCCGAAAACGAAGAAGCTATTAATAATAGCAATGGCGCCATCGTACTTGAAAAAACGGGTAAATTTGTAAAAGGTAAATACACATTAACCGGTGGTAGTGTTGGTTTATTTGAAGGTAAAAAAATTGGACGTGCTAAAAACTTAGAAAAGTTAGCAGAAGATATTACCGATCAAGAGTCTGTAGTTAATTTATTAAAATCAGATATTCAGTTTAAGCACAACGAGGTCATCGCTTTTAGTGATCAATTAAAAGAAGGCAATATCAAGCAAACGGAGTCTGAAATTAACCAACTAACCAACGAAGTTTTTGCTGCTAAAAATAGAATTGAAAATTTACAAGCCGCTAGCCTAACAGCTACCGACCGCCTTGCAGATATTGAAGCACGTTTAGGAGATGAGCATGATGCCATTTCAGAAACCCGTGCAGCCCTTCATGAACTTAATGATCGTTTACAAGCTACTGCAGCGCAAGTAAGCCTTGTAGAGCAGGATTATCAATTAGCTGAACAAGCTTATAACGAGGCTTCTGCTGCTTACAACGAAACAAACATTACGTTTACGCGTCAGCAAAGTAAGATCACCACACTCAAGCAAGAATTGCTATTCAAAGAAAACCAGTTGAGTGAACTTATTGCACAAATAGATTCTAATACTTCACAATTATCTGAAGCTTCTACCGATATCGAAGAAGGAGCTGCTGCACTTGCTGCTTCTGAATCGTTATTAGTGGAATTGATGCAACAAAAAGAAGTGGAAGAGCAAAAATTAAATGAAGCAGATCAGGCTTACTATAACTTAAGAAACGCACTTCAAGAAAAAGAAAGTGAGCTTCGTTTGAAGTCTAAGAGTAAGGAAATGATTGATCATTTAGTAACAGAAATCAAAGACAAACTCAACAACTTAAAACTACAATTAGCGGGTATGAAAGAACGCTTAAGTGTAGAATTTAAAGTTGAGCTAGATGATATTTTAGATCAGCCGCGCAGTTCCGAAACACCGCTCGAAGAATTACAAAACACTTCGGAGCGCATGCGTAAGCGCCTCGAAAATATGGGTGAGGTAAACCCTACCGCTATTGAGGCCTACACAGAAATGCGTAAGCGTTATGATTTCATTTTAGAGCAAAAAAATGACCTTGTTTCTGCTAAAGAATCTTTACTTCAAACCATTCAGGAAGTGGAAGCAACTGCTAACCAACAATTCCTTGAAACCTTCAATAAAGTAAGAGAAAACTTCCAAAAAGTATTTAAAGCTTTATTTACCGAAGAAGATACTGCCGACATGGTACTTGTGGATCCTACCAACTTAGCAGATACAGGTATTGATATTGTA
>CANEWV010000102.1 GCA_947442905.1 Chitinophagaceae bacterium
AATAGTTGTACTTCCACTCTTATCAATTGTTGTTCTATTATTTGCTTTTAGAGCAAAAGAAGAAAAAATGATAGCTCCAGTTTCTCTGATGGACACCACTAAAAAAGTAATGATTGTTCAAGGCTATAAAATTTCACCAGAAGACACATTGATCGCTTCAAAAGAAAAAAGTAGATCAGTTGTTATTAAAATGGATGGCGCAGGCGCATCAAGTAATGGACAAAAGCCGTTATTTATTTTAGATGGAGAAGTTATTTCCGAGTCAGTAATGAGTGTGATAGATCCAACCAAAATTGAATCTATCAATATTTTAAAAGATCAAGCTGCCGTAGCTGTTTTTGGCGAAAAGGGTAAAGCAGGTGTGGTGCAAATCACAACTAAAAAAGGTGCAGCTGGTGAAAAATTAGCGGATGGTAGAATTGTAATTAAAGGTCGCGCACTAGAAGAGCCAAGAAAATTAGAAGAAAAGCGTATCATTATTTCAGCCGATACAATTGTATCCAATGGAGGAAACGTTTTCTTAAAGTCTGATAATGTGGCTACAGATGCCGTTGAATTAAAAGGTAAAACTATTTTATTGAAGTCTAATAATTTGAAAGATGTTGAATTTATGTCCAAGAACTTTGATGGCGCCGGTATTGTAATTGAGGATGCAAAAGGTAATGGTAAAAAAAGCGGCATCACTTTTTCTGGAAGCCCATCTGGTTCAACACCTGGTTTGATTTTAGTTGATGGCGAGAAAAAAACAAAAAAGGAATTGGATGCAATTTCTCCAGACCAAATCAAATCGGTTCAAGTATTAAAAGGCGAATCAGTGATTAAAGAATACGGTCCTGAAGCAAAAGATGGTGTTATCAAAATTACCACCAAGAAAAAAGTAAATCTATAAAAACCACTTAACGGCTAAGGACGCTAATGCATACAAACAAGTTGCAATAAATACGCCCTTAGCCGTTTTGTCTTTTTGCGCATTGATATAAAGCGTAAATACAACGGCATTACAAATGAGGCAAAGGCTTACAATAGCCGTTAGTAAAGACTTTTGCAGTATCAGTACTTCAAAAAATTCGGCCAAGGTAAAACGGCTGAATTTAAAAAAGTAATAACCGAAAAGTCCTGCAATAGGTGTTAAGCAACCTAATATAACACCAAGTTTTATGTCGTCTCTTTTGAATATCATAATTTCCATTTTGTTTCTAGGGTCTTTTTAAGACCATAGTGTGTAAGATCAAATTGCACCGGCACCACGCTCACATAGTTGTGTTTAAGTGCCCATGAATCGGTGTCTTTGCCTGATTCTAAATTTTTGAATTCGCCAGTTAGCCAGTAATATTTTTTACCGTGCGGATCTTTACGTTGGTCAAATTTTTCTTCGTACTTGGCGTACGCTTGTCTGCAAATTTTAATCCCTTTAATTAATTTTTCATCTACTGCTGGGATATTTACATTGAGGCATAAATGTTTGTCAAGTGTTTTACCAGCAAGCATTTTTTCTACAATGATGCGTACATATTTTTGTGCGCCTGAAAAATCTGCGTCGATGCTGTAATCGAGTAATGAAAATCCAATGCTAGGAATACTTTCGATAGAAGCTTCGAGTGCCGCCGACATGGTGCCAGAATAAATCACATTAATAGAGTGGTTGGCCCCATGGTTAATGCCACTTAAGCAAATGGTAGGTTTTTTATGTAAAACAACGTCTACCGCAAGTTTTACGCAATCTACGGGGGTACCGCTGCAACTATAGGTTTCCACCCCTTCAAATACATTTACTTTTTGTAGGCGCAAAGGGTGTCCAATGGTAATGGCGTGTCCCATGCCACTTTGGGGCTTATCTGGTGCCACTACTACAATGCGTCCTAGGCCTTTTACGGCTTCTACCAGGGCTTTAATGCCCGGAGCGCTTACACTATCATCGTTGGTTATTAAAATGGTAGGGATTTCCTTTGTTTTTGCTGATTTTGCCATGGGTGCAAGATACAAATAGAAAAATACTAAAAATAAATTTGGTAATACTAAAAATATTAGTATTTTGCAGCTAAATCAATTAGTTATGTCAAACGCCGGAAAAAATTTACGTCACTTGCGCAAGCAGCGTGGTTGGACCCAGGAAGAATTTGCAAATAAGCTAAACATTAAAAGAAGCCTTGTTGGCGCCTACGAAGAAGAGCGTGCAGAGCCTCGTTTAGAGGTGATGGAAGCCATTTGTTCTTTGTTCAAGCTCAGTTTAGAGGACTTCTTATTTCAAGACCTTACAGGTAGTACGCCAAAGGGCGTTTCTTACCTCGAAAGTCGCAGGCAATTAAAAATGATTGCTGAGTCTGCTCAAATTAGTTTTGTGCCGGTAAAAGCTGCCGCGGGTTATTTAGCAGGTTACGCCGATCCTGAATTTGTAGACGAGCTTAATACCTTTACCCTTCCTATGTTAGCGCCGGGTCAGTACCGTGCTTTTGAGATTGTAGGGGATAGTATGTTGCCAACCCCAAGTGGTAGTGTTATTGTAGGGGAAAAAGTAGAAAATTTTGATGAGGTTAAAAATAGCAACACCTACGTAGTACTTTCAAAAAGCGAAGGCGTGGTGTACAAGCGTATTGTGCGCGACAACGAAAAAAAGAACAACCTCACGCTTATTAGTGATAATCCACAATATGAGCCATACCATGTAAATGCAGAGGATGTATTAGAAGTATGGAAGGCGGTATATATTTTGCAAAAAGCCAGTGCCGTGCCTAGGTGGGATGTAAACCAGCTTGCAGGTATGGTTAATAATTTGCAAGAGCAGGTAAGTACGCTAAAAAGCAAACTCAATTAAACTAGGTCCTTTAGTTTCTTTATTTTAACCATTGGTACTTTTTTTAATGGGGCAAAGGTAGATTCGTCTATTTTTGCCCCATTTTATATATATGCGCAAAATAATTATAGTTCTTCTTTTGATGGTAGCAGTGACGTCTGGCTTTGCGCAACCTAAAAAAATTGGAGCCCTTAAAATCAACACAGCTATTAAAATTGATGGAGCACTTGATGAGCTAATTTGGGCCCAATCCGATTCTGCTATTAATTTTATTCAAATTAGTCCTCAATTGGGTGCTGCTGCATCCAATAATAGTAGGGTTTCTATTTTGTATGACGATCAGGCTATTTATGTGGGTGCCTTTTTGTACAACAAGCCTCAAAATATTAGAAAGCAATTAACAGCTAGGGATGGAGAGCAGCGTAAAGACGTTGATTATTTTGCTGTTTTTTTTGATACCTACAATGATGATCAAAATGCGGTTCAGTTTTTAGTAACTACCCGCAATGTTCAATCCGATGCAAGACTGCTTCCTAATTTAAGTAGCCAGTTTGGTCCACCTTCCGATTACTCATGGGATGCGGTATGGGAAAGTAAAGTGCAGATGCATCAAAACGGATGGTCGATAGAAATGAAAATACCTTATGCAGCGCTTCGTTTTTCTAAAAAAGAAATACAAGACTGGGGTGTAAATTTTGAACGCTATGATAGGGGAAGTAACGAAAATGCTTATTGGAATAAAATTGATCCCAATCAAAATGGTTATGTCAATCAGTTTGGTGATATGACGGGACTTCAAAATATAGAACCACCGTTAAGGCTGTCATTGCTCCCTTATGTGTCTGCGGGATCAAGAACGCTGCCTTATGCAAATGGAACAACTAGTAATACTTTTTTGCGTAGTGGAGGGATGGATGTTAAATATGGCGTTAACGAAAGTTTTACATTAGACGCTACGTTAATTCCGGATTTTGGTCAGGTGGTATCAGACAATGTGGTACTTAATTTAACGCCCTACGAAGTGCAGTTTCAAGAGAATCGTCCTTTTTTTACAGAAGGGATTGAACTTTTTAATAAAGCCAATCTTTTATATTCTAGAAGAATAGGTGCGACTCCCGATGGTTATGCTGCCATTAATCGTAAAGTGGCTAACAATAGTAATTTATCTATTGTCTCAAACCCGGGTATCTCACAATTATACAATGCCACAAAGTTTTCAGGAAGAAATAAAAAGAAATTAGGGATTGGTGTTTTTAATGCACTTGTGGCGCCAACAACAGCAACTATATTAGACAAAACAACGGGTGTTAAAACAAATTACGAAACCAGTCCTTTAACCAATTATAATATATTAGTGTTGGATCAGGCCCTTTTGGGTAGGTCGTCAATTACATTAACCAATAGCAATGTTTGGCGCAGTGGGGGATCTCGTAACGCCAATGTTACAGGCCTTGATGCGAGTTTGTTTGATAAAACCAATACCCATCAACTTATTTGGAATGGAAGGGTAAGCGCCATTTCAGGCATAGAAAGTTATACTGGCTTTAAAAGTCTATTAGCATATGCTAAAGTGAGTGGCAAAATTCAGTACTTATTACATACTAATATTGAGTCGGATAAATACGACCCTAACGACATGGGTTTTTTGCTAGCACCAAATGAGTTTTCTGGTATTGCACGAATTAGTTACAATCAGTTTAAGCCGACTAAAAATTTTTTACAATCTAGTTATACCTTAACACTAAAGCCTGCTTTTTTGTATAAGCCCAATGTGTTCACCAATTTTGAAATTCAAACAAGGGCTTTTTGGTTTTTTAAAAATTTCTGGGATGCATCTGTAACATTAAACGTGCAACCTCAATGGACGCATGATTATTTTGAAATGCGCACGGCTGGTGTGATGATTAAAAGAACGGGTTACTGGTATGCAGCTTTAGCTGGAAGTTCGGATAGTAGAAAACAGTTTTTTTTTAGGTACAACGCAGGTTTTGCGGAGTCTCCCATTTACGATGATGCTTATATAAGTTTAAGTATTGCACCGCGTTATAGGTTTAATGATCATTTTAGTTTAGACCTTGATGTAAAACGTGATGAGGATAATGGGCAGTATGGTTATGCCTTTAGAAATGCTGCAGGAGTGCCTATTGCGGGCCGCCGAAAAGTAACCACGGTAAATAGTATCGTAAACGCTATTTATAATTTTAATGCCCGCATGAATTTATCTGCGCGTGCAAGACATTACTGGAGCAAGGTAGAATATGAAACCTTCTTTAATGTTACACCTAGTGGTGGTATCACCGAAATCCCTTTTGTGTCTGGTAAAAACCAGAACTTTAATGTCTTTAACATTGATATGTTTTACACTTGGGATTTTGCTTACGGAAGTAGGTTTATTGTAGGATGGAAAAACTGGTTAGGGTCAGATTTTAATTTGCCTTACGAGTCGCATAAAAATTATACGACCAATGCAAGAGCAGTGTTTCAGCAGCCTCATGGCAATGAAATTACGTGTAAGCTTATTTACTTTTTGGATTACATGAAACTCAAAGCTAGAAATCCATTAAAGCCTAATAGGAGCTAGCTTTAGCTGATTTGAGTTGGCCGTTTTGTTTCCTAAAAAAATATAGATTTTTATTTTCTTGGTAGTCTATCTGGCTTTTAATGCTGCTATTATAAACGGGCATTAATTTAAAGCTATTAAAAACGGGCATTGGGGTTGATAATAATGCATTTGTAAAATAAAGCAGGGTTTCGTAGCCCTTAAAAAACTGATCACTTGGGCGACCTAAGTATTTAAGTTTATATGTTGCAGTTAATTGTTTTAATAGTTTTTCATTGCCATTAAAATAGTATGGGCTTGCATAAATGATTTCAACATTTGGAAGATTGATTGATTTATCGCCATCCCAGGTTGGCATGCCAATGACGGTAGATTTGTAGGCCGGATTTTCACTCAGTATTTTTACAAGAGCAGTTCCAAAGCTTTCTTTGAGGCTGCCGCATAACAAAATATTTTGCTTGGTAGAATCTAGGTAGGGGGCAAGGTCTGAAAAGAAAATACTATCCTGTACTTCAATGTTTAAAAAGGATTTTGCAGTTTTACTATCTACGATGATGCTTTGGATATAATCTTCGGTGGGTCCTTTTTTCTTGCAATACAAGATGGTGTTTTTTGCAAAGTTATTTTGCAGGTAGCTACTAATAGCCTCACACTGTGTTTTTAGTGTTGGGTTTAAAACAGTAAAAAACGGATTATTGGTAACGCCTGCATCGTTCGGAAAAACAGCTGATACCATGGGTGCTTGGTGTGCGAGCGCAAAGTCGGCAATAAGTTTAGTATCAGGTTTATTGGTAACGGCACTGATAATGAGTGCTGTTTTTTGTAGACTAGTATCAGCAAGTAGGGCAGCTAGAGAATTGTTTTTTTGTTTTGTATCGATGATGCGGAAATCAAATGAGGCGTTCGTTTTTTTTAATGAGTCGATGGCCATTAAAACACCGTTGTAAAAATCAAGCCCTGGGAGCATGGTTTTAGGCAAATTATTATTGCCT
>CANEWV010000103.1 GCA_947442905.1 Chitinophagaceae bacterium
CGATCATGTTTGAACGGATTTCATTAGCAGCTTCTGGCTGACGTGCAATACCTTCTACTGCACCTTTACCAATCTGACCGATACCGATACCAGCACCGATAGCAGCTAATCCAGCGCCGATTGCGGCAACACTTCCTACTACCATTTTTTTACGTTTTAATTGTTATTGAAAAAAAGTTATTATAATTTTTTAGTGATGTGCTGCTTCTCCATGTGCATCATGGTGGTGCTCCTCTGTAGCCATTCCAATATACATTGCCGCAAGCATGGTAAAGATGAAGGCTTGCAAAAATGCAACCAACAACTCAATCATACCAATAAACACAGCAAAAGGAACCGCAATTGCAGAAGCAAAAACCGTTTTGAATATGAAGATTAAACAAATCAAACTTAATACTAGAATGTGGCCTGCAGTAATGTTCGCAAACAAACGAATCATTAAAGAAATAGGCTTTGTAAATACACCAATTAACTCGATCGGTGCTAAAAATAATTTCATGCTCCAGTGCATACCAGGCATCCAAAAAATGTGTTCCCAGTAACTTTTGTTAGCACTTAAATTCACCACAATAAACACACAAACAGCAAGCGTCATGGTGAATGCGATATTACCACTCACGTTAGCGCCACCTGGGAAAAAAGGAATAAGCCCTAAAAAGTTATTGATTAAAATTAAAAAGAAAATAGTGAGCAAAAACGGCATGTATTTGCCAGCTTTTTTTGCGCCAATATTTGGAATTGCTACCTCGTCTCTTACAAATAAAATGATAGGCTCCATAAAAGATTGAAGTCCTTTAGGTGCAGATTTTACACCTGTTTTTTTATACCCTGCAGCAGCAGTTAACAACACTACTAGTAAAATAAAAACAGAGATAAATAAACTTGCTACGTTTTTGGTGATTGAAAAATCCCAGAGTTGCTTGCTGGCTTCTACATCAACGTTTCCTGCTGCATCCACAATTTTTGTTTTACCCTCAACAAGTTTATAATCAAAATTGCCTTTGTATACTGCTGGCTCGTGGTGTTCGTCTACTAATTTTTCTGAAGAAAATACTTCAAAGCCTTTAGACGTTTTTAAGATAACCGGTAAATGAATGGATACATGACCCCACATATGCCAGCTATGATCATCTTTAATATGCTCTAAAATGGTTTCGGTTACATTAAAATCACCTTCTTTTTTAGCACCATGCGCTTCTGCGGCAGCAGGGGCTACAGCACCCGCCTCTGAAGTGGCCGGTGTATGATTTTCCCCAGCAAATGCTTGGGTTGCTATCAGCAACGAAAAAACGCTGAAAGTCTTTACCAGTAAAGATTTAATGCTTCTAAACGTCATACCTTTCTCGAAATTTGCGGCAAAGATAGGGATTATACCCCTGAAATCCTACACAGAAAGGGGGTCTTTCTTTTCAAATTGCATTTCGTACAAACGGGCATAAAAACCGTCCTTTTGAAGTAAAGACTCGTGGTTCCCAGCCTCTTTTACCTCCCCCTTGTCCAGTACAATAATCAAATCGGCCTTTCGGATGGTGGAAAGGCGGTGGGCAATAACGATTGAGGTTCTGCCGGTTATGAGGGTTTCTGTGGCTTTTTCGATGAGTAGTTCCGTTTCTGAATCCACCGAAGATGTGGCTTCATCTAGTACCAAAACCGAGGGATTATAGAGTAGAGCCCTAATAAATGAGATCAGTTGGCGCTGCCCTAAACTTAATGTGGCACCCCGCTCCATCACATGATACTGGTACCCTCCCGGTAATTGCATGATAAAATCGTGTAGGCCCATCATTTTAGATGCCTTTACAACTTCTTCCTCCGTAATGGCTGGATTGCGAAGGGTGATATTGTCCAAAATAGAGCCTGAAAACAAAAAGACATCCTGCAAAACCACGCCAATATTGCGTCTTAGACTTTCTAAGGTATAACTAGTAATAGGCTTTTGGTCTAAAAGCAACGACCCTTTTTGGGTGGTATAGAGTCTATTTAGTAGGCTGATAATAGAGGTTTTACCGCTACCCGTATGGCCCACAAGCGCCACCGTCTGGCCAGCCTGAATCGAAAAATTGATCCCTTTTAACACGTATTGGTCCTCTTTGTAGGCAAACCAAACGTCTTTGAAGTCAATATTTCCTTTTAAAACACCAGCATCGATGCAATCTGGGCTGTCTGGCGGCATTTCATCGGGGTTGTCCATTACTTTAAATACCCTCTCGGCGGCTACCATACCCATTTGGAGTACATTAAATTTGTCGGCAATCACGCGAAGCGGCCTAAATAACTGATTCAGATAAAGGATAAATGACATTAAAAGCCCTGCGTCAAGTGCATTGCCTGCAATAAACCAAACCAGTAAGCCAGTACTGATGGCTAAAACAACTTCTACAATTGGAAAAAACACAGAATATGCAAAAATGGCCTTGATATTTGCGAGGCGGTGTTCGGCATTAATTTTTTTAAACTTATTCAGTTCTCTACCCTCAGCTGCAAATGCTTGCACCACCGCCATACCGGATAAATGTTCTTGGATAAATGCATTTAAACTAGCCACTGCGTTACGCACTTCTACAAAACTTTTATTGACACTTTCCTTAAAAAAATAGGTGGCAATAATCATGATGGGGAATGGCGCTAAACTTACCAGCGTGAGTTGCCAATTGATCCAAAACATGGTAGCTAGCGTAAAAATAATAGTGAGTAAATCAGCAATAATTGGGATTAATCCATCCGAAAAAATATCGTTGATTCTTTCAATGTCATCAATGGTTCTAGTGGTGAGCGTGCCAATGGGCGTAGTGTCAAATTGACGCAAATTTAAACCTACAATTTTTTCATACACCGCTATGCGTAAATCCTTTACCACACGCTGTCCTAGGGCTGCTGTCATAAAGGAAAAGAAAAACCGAATGGTCGTTTCAACAAATAAAAAAACGACTTGAAAAAGCGTTACCGCAATAATAAATTTTGATGCGTCCGATAAATTTTGCTTGGCAATAAAAAGTTTGAGCCAGCCTGGAATATGGACCGTTTTTCCGGTAGCCATATCTACTGTTAACTGAATTAAATAAGGACGGACCGGCGCAAAAATGGCCATCACAATCGCCAGCAAAACGCTCCCATAAAACATGGCACGGTAGGGCTTTACAAATTTGAAAACCCTGACCAACAATAGAAAACTAAAAACTTTTTTAGGTGCCGACTTGCTCATACTGAAATGCAAATGTAAGCACAAAAAAAGCGGGCTAATTCGTATATTCGTAAAAGATATGGATCAGGACCCGCAAATGAGTGCCGAACTCGCACTTCCAAAATATAATTTAAATGCCGAGCAAGAAAAAAACGAAATCGTTAGGCATTACCGTGCACTCTCTAGAAGCCTCAGACCTAAATTAAAAAAAGGCGACAAAGAACTAGTCAGGCAGGCTTTTGAAATGGCTGCCGATGCGCACAAAACCATGCGCCGTAAAAGTGGTGAGCCTTATATTTTACACCCCATTGCCGTTGCCATGATTTGTGTAGAAGAAATTGGCCTTGGCGTAAGAAGTACCATTTGTGCACTCTTACATGATACGGTAGAAGACACTGATATTACGCTCGAAGATGTACAGCGTGAATTTGGTACCGAAATTGCAAAAATTGTTGATGGCCTTACCAAAATTTCGTCGGTAATGGACACCAATACATCGCAGCAAGCCGAAAATTTTAAAAAGATTTTATTAACTCTCACCGATGATCCTCGTGTGATACTTATTAAGCTAGCAGACCGCTTACACAATATGCGTACGCTAGATTATATGAAAAAAGAAAAGCAATTAAAAATTGCTTCTGAAACCATTTGGGTGTACGCACCACTTGCGCACCGTATGGGTCTGTACAATGTAAAAACAGAGCTCGAAGATTTATCCATGAAATACATGGAGCCAGAGGGATACAAAGACATTGCAAAAAAATTAGCGGAAACAAAAAGAGAACGCACTAGGTATATTAACGAGTTTGTAAAACCAATTAAAGAAAAATTAACCAATAGTGGTTTTGAATTTGAAATTTACGGAAGGCCTAAAAGCATTCACTCGATTTGGAATAAAATAAAAAAGAAGGGGGTCGCATTTGAAGAAGTGTATGACTTATTTGCGATCCGTATTATTTTAGACTCTGCACCAGAAAAAGAAAAAGAAGATTGTTGGAAAGTGTACTCTACCATAACAGACGAATACATGCCATCTACGGAGCGTTTAAGAGACTGGCTAAGCAATCCCAAAAGCAATGGATACGAGGCTTTACACACAACCGTGATGGGGCCGCAAGGTAAATGGGTAGAAGTTCAAATCAGATCAAAACGTATGAATGAAATTGCAGAAAAAGGTTTAGCTGCACATTTCAAATACAAAGAAGGCAACGACAGCGAAGACCGTTTTGATAAATGGTTTGGACAAATTAGAGAAGTGTTAAGTACACAAGATGGTGCGGGTCTCGATTTCTTACAAGATTTTAAAACCTCATTTTTAGCAGAAGAAATTTATGTGTACACACCAAAGGGAGAAGTAAAAATGCTACCTACTGGAAGTACCGCTCTTGATTTTGCATTTGCCATTCACTCTGCAGTAGGTTCTAAATGTATTGGCGCAAAAGTGCAACATAAACTTGTGCCGTTAAGTCATGTATTACGCAGTGGTGATCAAATAGAAATTATTACAAGTAGCAAACAAAAACCTTCCGAAGATTGGCTGGGTTTTGTTGTAACTGCAAAAGCTAAAAATAAAATTAAAGACGCATTACGTGAAGAAAAAAGGACCATCGCAGAAGATGGGAAATATGTGCTTCAACGTAAATTAGAAAGTATGGGTGCGGCATATAGCCAGCACAACCTGGAAGAGCTAGTGCATTTTTACAAACTACCTTCCGGACTGGACTTGCACTATAAAATTGCTACCAAATCGATTGATTTAAAAGAACTCAAAGACTTTTTGGTACATGGCGATAAACTAGAAATACCGAAGCCAAAACCCACCCTTCCAGAAACATCAACAGATGCAGGAGCTACCAAAACCTACTCTAAAAAAGAATCTGAACTGATTATTTTTGGAGAAAGCAGCGATAAAATCAAATATGCACTCGCTAAGTGTTGCAATCCAATACCTGGTGATGACGTATTTGGCTTTGTAAGCACCGGAAAGGGGCTTATCATACACCGTACCAACTGTCCCAATGCCACACAATTATTAGCCAATTTCGGGCACCGGGTTGTTAAAACCAAGTGGGCAAAAAATAAAGAGATATCGTTTTTAACGGGTCTAAAAATTATTGGGATGGACGATGTAGGGGTTATTAATAAAATTACCAATATTATTAGTGGTGATTTGCGCATCAATATTGCGGGTCTTACCATCGAGTCCAAAGAAGGCCTTTTTGAGGGTACCATAAAAATATTTGTACACGACAAAGAAGAGCTAGAAGTACTTGTTACAAGGCTTAAAGCCCTTAATGGCATCCAAACCGTAGACCGTTTTGACGCGGAAGCGGAAAATTAATTTTTATTAGGACTTCCAAGACTTATTTTTGTTCTTCAAATTTGAAATTATGGTTGACGTATTATTAGGGTTACAATGGGGTGACGAAGGAAAAGGTAAAATAGTAGATTATTTTGCACCTAATTATGATATTGTTGCACGCTTTCAGGGCGGACCCAATGCCGGACATACATTATATGTTGAAGGCAAAAAAATGGTACTTCACCAAATTCCTTCTGGTATCTTTCACCAAAACAAAGTCAATATTATTGGTGGTGGTGTGGTATTAGATCCAGTAACACTAAAAAGAGAATGTGATGCAGTAGCAGCATTTGGTATTGATGTACGCAAAAATTTATTTATTTCTGCCCGTACCAATATTATTGTTCCTACGCACCGTGCACTAGATAAAGCATCTGAACTTTCAAAAGGTGAAAGTAAAATTGGTTCTACCCTAAAAGGTATTGGACCAGCATACATGGACAAAACAGGTCGAAACGCTTTAAGAGTAGGCGATTTGCTAGACAAGCGCTTTACTACACAATACATTAAGCTGCGTTTAAAGCACCAAAAATTATTAGACAATTTCCATTTCATTGAAGATATTTCTGCTTGGGAAGAAGAGTTTTTTGAAGCACTTGAGTTTTTAAAAACGCTCAATGTTATCAACTGCGAATATTATATCAATGACCAAATTAAAGCTGGTAAAAAAGTATTGGCTGAAGGCGCTCAAGGAAGTATGCTAGATATTGATTTTGGCACATTCCCATTTGTGACTTCTTCGAATACTATTTCTGCAGGCGTTTGTACAGGACTTGGCGTTTCTCCAAAACTAATC
>CANEWV010000104.1 GCA_947442905.1 Chitinophagaceae bacterium
AAATAGAAAAAAAGAGTGGCTCTTGGTTTGTAGTAGCCGTAAAGGAATAAATTATTTAGCATGGAATTAAAAAACATACTATGGGTTGGACTGGGCGGGATGTTAGGGGCTGTTGCAAGGTATTTTTTTGGACTCACCATTAGGTCGGTCACATTTCCATATGCCACCGGGTTGGTCAATATTGTTGGCGCCCTTATTATGGGTTTTATTATGGGACTCGCTATTAAAGGCCAAATTAGTCCCTCTCTTCGCCTATTTTTAGCCACGGGTATTTGTGGTGGCTTTACCACATTTTCGGCATTTGCTTGGGAAAACCTTGAGCTTTTGCAACAGCAGCGCTATGGCAGTTTTTTGGCGTATACCCTAGGGACATTAGCACTAGGTATTGCTGCAACAACCATCGGATATTTGTTGGCTAAATGAATAACGGACCTTATCTTTGCAAAAATTATTTACATGGAAGCAAATAAATCAACTGCAAAATATTGGGTTATCTTCTTTTTTTGGCTAGCCGTACTTATCACTTTACTCGTTGTTTACCGTGAATTCTTTTGGTTAGCGTTACCTGGTACCGTTACCTATTTTGCAAAAGCAATGGACTTAATGTAACCCAACCTTACTATATTAAAAAGCAGCACTAGTGCTGCTTTTTTTATGCCTTCAATTTAAAAATTATAACGCAATCCTCCGGATGGTGCGGAGTTGATGTGTACGAATTCCTGTACTACTGCTAACAATACCTGCCTGATCGATAGGATCGATTCTTACAACGGCAGAAGCATGAATAATTTGATTTGGCGATAATAAAATACCTACATGGGTAATTTTCCCTTGCTCATTATCAAAAAAAGCCAAATCACCGGGCTTGGCTTCTGCTAAAAAACCAATAGCTTCTCCCATTTCTGCTTGCTGATATGCATCACGAGGTAATTTGTAATTAAATAGTTTAAATACCATTTGCACAAACCCACTACAATCAATACCAAATACAGACCTCCCTCCCCACAAATAAGCAGTGCCTAAAAACTGTTTTACCACTATTTCGAGTGCCTCTGGTGTGAATACATTGTTTGTTGGATCCAAGCTAGCTTCTGTATAAGTGAGTACAAAATTTGCCTGCGCATCAGAAACAATGGGTGTACCAAGTGGTAATTGAATAGGATGCCCGTTAAACACTGCATTATTAACCCAGTTAGTTGTGTAGCCTTTTGTAATTATGGTTGCACCTTCTGGTAAAATTTGTAATTGAAGTTTTTGGCACCAGCCTTCATATCCATCTTGGTGCATTTGAATTTGATAAAAATCTTTGGTTTCATGTATGATAGTTGCCGTTTCGCCAAATAAAATTTGAGAAACCATTTCTGCCCTATGTGAACCCTCTGCCCTTATCGGTGCGACCGGAACTACACAAATCACTTCAGCCATAGATTAAAATTTAAGGAAAGTTATGCCGTTTGTTTGAATCATTGACGACGTTCTAAAAAATACTGCTTGAGGGCCAATGCCTTTTTTTCTATGCATATCCATGAAAGATATCCAAAAATAAAAGCACCAATTGTGCTGGCAATAAATAACATAAGCGTTGAAGGCCTGAACCAATAAATAATAAACTGCTGCAATGGAAACGCATACAAGTAAATCCCATAAGAAGGATCTCCAATTCTAGCATGTACAAAGGTTGCAACCCTAGACGTTTGCTTGCCCAAATAAATCACTAAAAAAGGAAGCGTAACATAAACAACCGTATGACCTACGCCAAAATAAATAGCGGCGATAAGCGCTACAAGTGAAGCCGCGGCAATGGCATTTTTATATTGTACCATATCCAAATCAAAGCAGCTTAACAAAGAACCCATTAAAAAATATACACCCAAATCAAAAAGAGGTTCGAGCGGAATAAAAAAATGTGTTTGAACCGTCCAATTGTACAACAATAAACGTACCATTAAAAAAAGTGCAACAACAACAGCCAATGCAATTTTTAATACTTTTTTATTAGACCTAATATAAAAAAACAATAAAATAAATAAATAAAAGAAAAACTCATACTCAATCGTCCACAAAGATCCATTGATAGCCGCAGAAGGAAGTCCCGAAAAAATTCCTTGAATAAAAAAGTGAGGTTTAAATAAGATCAGGTTACCTAAAAAATAAGCATACACTTCTTTGTTACTAAAGAAGGGAACCAGATTACTTGGGTACATAAAATAAACCGCAATAAGTGTTATAAGTAACACCACCGCCAATGCCGGAAAAATGCGGAGCACCCTTTTAACAAGGTATTCAAAAATAGAAGTACTCACCATCATACTTTTAAAAATCAGATACCCGCTAATGATAAAAAATCCTTTTACACCAATAAATGAAAATAAAAAAGTGTTATTGGTTACTACAAATAATGGGTCAGTAGCGCCATCCCCATTTAAAACATAGGAATGGGATACAATCACAAACCAAGCAAATAAAATGCGCAATAAATCAAAGTTGTTTGCTTGACGTGCTGGAAGTTGAACCATTGCGCTAATAGATTGTTTTGAACTACAAATATATCCTTAATACCCAAAATCTAACGATATTTGCATTTCTATACATCGTAAATCTAACCCATGTCATTAAGCAGTAGTTTTGAAGAAATTATACAACGTAGACGTTCCAACCGAAAATTTGATACCAACGTAGAAGTCCCCGATGATGTCATTAAAAGAAGCTTAGAAAGAAGCATCCTCTCTCCAAACAGTAGTAATATGCAATTATGGGAATTTCAATGGATCAAAGACCCTGCATTAAAAGAATCTTTCACGGCACTTTGCCTCGACCAAAATGCGGCTAGAACGGCCAAGCAATTGGTGGTTTTTGTAACCAGAAAAGATTTGTGGAAACAAAGAGCCGCATGGAACTACAATAAAATAAAAGAAGGCATTAACGGCGAACCCAACATAGCACAAAAAAAAGGCCTCGATTATTATGGTAAACTCATGCCCCTTGCCTACCGCTCGGATTTTTTTGGAATATTTACACTCATTAGAACAGCACTTTGCTTTTTTATGGGACTCAACAAACCTTTTATGCGTTTTGGCGGAGATGCAGACCAAAGAGTTACCGTGCACAAATCTTGTGCGCTAGCAGCCCAAACATTCATGTTATCTATTGCCGCCGAGGGTTTTGAATCTTGTCCTATGGAAGGCTTTGATTCCGTTCGAGTTAAGCGTGCATTGAGGTTGCCATCTGGAGCAGAAATCAATATGATTATTGCTGTGGGTAAAGGAACGGAAGCAGGCGTTTGGGGACCAAGGTTTAGGGTTCCTTACGAAGATGTAGTGGTCGTTCGTTAGAACTTTTCCCTATTGATGTTCGGTACCAATTTTCTTATTAATTTTATTACAAATTTATACCATGCATAAGATTTTACTAGGCGCGTTGATATTGATTTCAACAGTTGCAACAGCTCAAGTTGACACCACCGATAATTTTGATTACAGCAAGTTTGGAGAACCCGAAGGTGTTACACGCTATTGCACGCAAAAAGTATTAAATCAAACGCCACAAAAAATTATCAGCATTGGTTTTGAAAAGTATGGCTCTTTTCATATGCCTGGTGTACCGCTTGGAGGGATGCTTCCTGCTATGCAAGATTTTCATGTAAATCAGATGTCGTCACTCAGGGCACAAGTAAATGTGCCTGTTATTTCAAACAACAAAATTATATGGCAATTGGGGGGCAATTATTGGGGCAGCAAATTTGACATTGAAAAGCCAGGAACCAATCAATTTGCATCAACACTTAATAGCCACACAATGACAAGTGTTGGTTTAAATACCACTCTATTTAAACCATTAAACGAAAAGAATTTTTTAATCATTCAGGCTAGTGCAGACGCCAATGGACTTTTTCATAACATGAGTGCTATCAACAAAGACGCACTTACATTGAGTGGTACTTTTATTTATGGCTGGAAGAAATCTGAAAAAAATATGATTGGTACTGGTATTGCCCGCACCTACCGAGCAGGACAACTCATTCATGTGCCAATTTTATTTTGGAATAAAACCTTTAACGACAAATGGGGCATGGAGCTTTTATTACCTGCCAGAGGATTTATGCGTTACAATTTTTCAACATTCAATATGATACAAGCTGGGTTTGAGTTAGAGGGCAACCAATTTTGGATGCCGCTTTCAAATAGTCAAAACGGATCGGTATTTATTCAAAGAGGTGAGTTTAAGCCTAAGCTAATGTGGGATAAAAAAGTAAGCGGATTTGTATGGTTTCACGCAGAAGCTGGTATGCGTTACAACTATCGTTTTGAAGTTACAAATGTATACAATGGTAAAAAAGAAGCCCAACGCTACTTTGAAAGCAGGTTGGGCAATCCTTTATATTTTAATATTGGATTTAACTTTGTATCACCTTAATACTTGTCTAGTCCAAGTATCTGTTCTTCCAATAATTGAAACACCAATATAACCTCTTACTTCAAGTGAGTTTGCGTTTTGCAATTTCATCGTACAAGAGTAGGTATTCCCATTTTTAGGGTCGTAAATATTGCCATCGTCCCAAACATTTTCACCTTTGAAATTAAATCCCCAAATATTTACAAGGCCTAAAATAGCACGTGACCTTGAAGCAGCTTCAGGATGATTTTTATCTACCTTCGGCTTACCTGTTTCTGGATCGTTGGGCTCTTTTAACCAAACAATTTTACCTTGGTACTTGTCACCATTTTTATATATGCGCACCATTGCAGTTCCTTCACCTGTTTTCCAAACACCGACTATACCGTCTGGATTATCAGCTTTTAAATGAAAAGCTGAGGCTCCAGCTATAATTAGTAAGCTTCCTACAAAAAGTAAGGCTAGTTTTTTGTAATTGGCCTTCATAGCAGCCATTCTAGTTTGTATGTTTTTCATAAGCGTAATTTGTATTTGTACAAATATAAATAAGTAAATGATAAATATATTTAAAAAAAAGATCCAACTGTATAAATCGTATTGATAGCCAATAGGATAATACTTATACATGTCAATAAATATGTTTTATACTTAACTACATGTATGATTCCGAGCACTAAAAAAAGCAACTGAGCTAGAAGAAATGGGATGGTGAGAATTTCTCTTAAAACGCCAATTAAAACAAAATCTATTTTAAAATAATCAAAGAAATAAAGCAGACTAAAATATATTAGAATAGAAAAATTTGCAATTGTTAGGATTTTATTATTTAATAATTTGATCATTTATCCATTGTTTATTGTCTGCGAGATTGTTCAATTGGTATAATTAAATCCCAATGCACTCGGACTGTATTTCTTTATTTCTCCACTGTATCCAGTATTCTTGTAGCCCTTCTTTTGTTTTTAGTAATCCACTCATATTAAGCGAATCATTTTTCATCAAGGCACTTTTTAATTGGGCTTTTCTCCCAGACAAAGCTGGGACATGATTCCATCCACCAACATGATCAAAAGATGTAAATGCCTGACACTTTTCTTTTACTTTTATAAATGGGATTGTTATTTTATAAATTACATTCCCAGACCCCATTCCTTCAGTAGTCATTACAATTTTTGCAAAATCAACTTTAGAATATTTGGCTGCTTTATAAAGCACCTTTAATTTAACACCCACACTATCACACATTTTATTAGAAAACTGATGTGCAACATCAGACCAATATTTGAATTCAGGGCCAATATAAATACCATAACAGCTATTATCTGTACAAACTATTTCTGATTTGCTGATGGGAGAAGTGCAAGAAAAAGAAATTAGCGACACGAAAATGATTAATAAACTTAGGTATTGCTTCATGTTGTATGATTAATTAAGGATTAATTAAGAATATTTATTTATAAAATATTTTGAAAAATAAAATATAACAATTCCAAGAAATAACCCTATGCAATTAAACTTAATATCTTCAATATCAAAACGTCCATGTATCACTTTACCTATATATTTTAGAGAGATCCTATTCGAGAAATCCTGCGCTATCTCAATAAATATGCCAAAAAGAAAAAGCACAATTGAAACTAAAAACCTTTTATTGGGAATTAGCAATGCTAAAAATATAAACGCGCCGAAGTAAAATAAAGAATGTAACTCTTTATCAAAATGATAAAATATTTTCGGAAGCTTTATCATGAAACCGAAAATTATAAGACAAGCAAAAATTATAATAATTAGATTCTTATACTGGTTATTTTTCATTATGGAATTTAAAATATCATTATTTATAACAACATTATTACTTAGTTTATTATTTACAATATTTTTAGAATTATTTCTTTCAAGAAAATTGATACTATTT
>CANEWV010000105.1 GCA_947442905.1 Chitinophagaceae bacterium
AACTGATACCGATCCCCCTCAGGGTTTCTTCTGGGGTAGCCAATACTTTTTGAATGGTAGGTTTTTTGGCTGGGTACAATGATAAAAAACGTTCAAATATACTGGCCGCTACTTTGGTACTTAATTGCTGGCTAATAATACTTGCCATAAGCCTTAAAGGGATGTTTTTTTGTAATGAAAGCGTATGGCTATCCTTTTTGAGAATACCTGCTAAAACCTTGTCTTTGCTTAAGTGTTTTTTATAGCTCATAAGGGCAAGTTACAACCCCTAAATTATCTTACAAAACCAATAAGAAGTAGTAGCTTAGTGTAAAATTTAAAGCACCATGCTTTCCCGCTTTTTTCCCCTGTTTTTACTTGCCTTTCTTTTTTCAAGTCAAACATTTGGACAAACTAAAACAGCCGCAAATCTATCAGATGAAACTGCCATCAGAGCTTTACTTGCAGCGCAAACCAAGGCTTGGAATAACGGCGATTTGGTGCACTTTATGGAGGGTTACATACCTTCCGATTCCTTACTCTTTGTTGGCAAATCGGGTCCTACGTATGGATTTAACAATACACTCAACAATTATAAAAAAGGCTACCCTGATACGGCATCAATGGGCAAGCTTACTTTTACTTTGCTTTCTTTATCGCCCATCGAAAAAAAGCATTACCGTGTTTTAGGAAAATGGGAATTGAAAAGAAGTAAAGGTGATATGAGCGGCTTTTTTACATTATTATTTGAAAAAATAAAAGGCAAATGGTTTGTGATACAAGACCATAGCAGTTAAATAAAAAATTAAAAATTACAACATGGCAATTATTATTATTGGTATTATCATCCTTGTAGCAGGTATGTTAATCCTAAAACAAAAAGAAGAATTCAATAAACTAGGTAAAGGCATTAGAGCTTTTGGTATTGTCCTCATTATTATTGGCGCATTCAATGCATGTGTCAAACAAATTGATGCTGGACAAATTGGCGTTACAAGTTTATTTGGTAAAGTATCTAATGAAGTACTTACAAGTGGATTAAGTTTTGTTAACCCGCTTGTAGATGTTTACAATGTAGATATTAAAACGCTTAACTATACCATGAGTGGCGTTCATAACGAAGGAGAAAAAGAAGGAGATGATGCCATTCGTGTACTCACTGCCGATGGTTTAGAAGTAACCATTGACTTAACGGTTTTATACCGCGTAGTTGGTACAGAAGCCCCAAGGTTAATTAAAGAAACAGGCCTCGATTACAAAGACAAAATTGTAAGACCGCTAACAAGAACAAAAATTAGAGATAACGCTGTATACTTTACTGCCATTGACTTATACTCTACCAAGAGAGATCAATTTCAGAATAGAATATTTAGCAGTATCGAAGCAGATTTTAAAAAAAGAGGCTTGATTTTAGAGCAATTACTGCTTAGGAATATCACACTTCCTAACAACGTTAAAACTTCTATTGAAGAAAAAATTAAAGCAGAACAAGACGCGCAAAAAATGGAATTTGTGCTACAAAAAGAAAAGCAAGAAGCAGAGCGTAAGCGTGTAGAAGCGCAAGGTATTGCAGACTATCAACGTATTATTAGCACTGGATTAAACGATAAGCAATTACAATACGAGCAAATACAAATGATGAAAGGACTTATTACCTCTCCTAATTCAAAAGTGATTGTAATGGGTAAAGGCAATACCCCTGTTATTTTAGACAGCAAGGATAAATAATTATTCTTCGTTGTAATCGATAGGGTCTTTCCACTTGTTGTAGAGATACCAAAATAGTAATCCTGTGCTCAACAAAAGCCAGGTATAAAAAATTACATTGGTAGTGGTAAAACTGCTCTCCCAATAAGCAGCACCATACATAATGCCAGCGCATGAGTTAACAGCCATCCATAACAGAAACATGGAAATGGTATTTACAATGCGGATTAAATATTTACGTACACCTGGTTCCATATAATTAATCTAAACTTTGGTTATTAGCAGCTGCCATTTTTAAGAGCCTGTCAAATTGCGCAGGGGTTAAATCATTGTAAAAGAAGTTAATTGGATCAATAGGGATGCCCGATTTGTGCACTTCGTAATGCAGGTGCGGTCCTGTGCTTTTTCCTGAATTACCTACATAACCAATTACCTCACCTCTTTTCACACGCTGTCCTACCCTAGCTTTTATGCGCACCATATGACCATAAATTGTTTTATACCCGTAACCGTGATTTACAATTACATGGATACCAAAGCCACTGGTGGTAAAACCTGATGTGGTTACTACGCCGTCCGCAGTAGCATAAATAGGGGTTCCAATGGGTGCTGCAAAATCGAGTCCTTCGTGTGCCTTTCTTGTTTTATAAATGGGATCGATACGGTAACCAAAGCCGGAAGCAATTCGGGATAATTTTTTATTACTAATGGGCTGAATGGCCGGGATGGCAGCTAGTAGTTTTGCCTTATTTTTTACCATGCCAATGAGCTCATTAAAGGATTTGTTTTGGTATTCCATCCTCAGCGCTAGGCTATTGAGTTGATCAATTACGGTATGCACTAAATCGGTGGAACCCATACGCTGCACGAGTTGTACCTCTTTTTTTTGTTCCATATCCTTGATACGGGCACTATCTGCAACTGGGTCGGCTTCAAAAATAGAGCGGTACACGGTATTGTCTCGATTGGTGATTTCACCCATCTTTAATTCAAGCTGTTTGAGGCGCTCCTCAATAACAGCGTATCCCTCTTTTAGATCTTCGTTTTGTTGACGTAGTATTTTTTCTTTAGGGGAATCGATGTACTGAAAAGCAATGGCAAAAATGATGATTCCGGTAACAATAGAAGCTGCTATAAATCCAAACACCTGAAGGAGCCGAACCCGAAGGGGTGTCTCCAGCTTTTCGAACCGCAGGGTATGGGTATTATAGTAATATTTTATTTTGCGCATAGAGGTGTTGGTATCAATAGCTAAAGGCTCAATTCCTTACCTTTGGAGCTATAAAAATATAGAACAAAGATAGCCCGCTATCTAGTAAAATACGCATATTAAAATTTGAATCCTTTTATGATGACCAGTGCCGAGATAAGAAAAGAATTTCTAGCCTTTTTTGCTTCTAAAAAACACCAAATAGTTCCGTCTGCCCCAATCGTGGTAAAAAACGATCCTACCCTCTTGTTTACCAACGCCGGCATGAACCAGTTTAAAGACTATTTTTTAGGAAATCGCAAACCTGAATACAAGCGTATTGTAGATACTCAAAAATGTTTACGCGTAAGTGGTAAACACAATGACCTAGAAGAAGTGGGTGTTGATACCTACCACCATACCATGTTTGAAATGCTCGGTAACTGGAGCTTTGGGGATTATTTTAAAGATGAAGCGATTGCATGGAGCTGGGAGTTACTTACCGATGTATATAAAATTGACAAAGACCGTTTGTATGTTTCTGTTTTTAAAGGTGATGAATCGGAAGGTTTGCCCATGTCTACCATTGCATATGAAGCATGGAAAAAATTAGTGCCAGAAGACAAAATTATTTTCGGAAATAAAAAAGATAATTTCTGGGAAATGGGTGACACGGGTCCTTGCGGTCCTTGTTCTGAAATTCATGTAGACTGTAGATCCGATGAAGAAAGAAAATTAATACCAGGTAGAGACCTTGTAAACAATGACCATCCACAAGTGATAGAAATCTGGAACAATGTATTCATGCAATACAACCGTTTAAAAGATGGAACACTTGAACCACTTCCTGCAAAACACGTTGATACGGGTATGGGATTTGAACGTTTGGTACGTGTACTACAACGCAAGCAAAGTAATTATGATACCGATGTATTTAGCGGCACCATAGAGGCAGTAGCGTCTATTACTGGAAAAATATATGATAGATCAGACAGCAAAGAAGCTGTTGCGTTTAGAGTATTAGCGGATCATATTAGAGCTATATCATTTACCATTGCTGATGGTCAACTACCTTCTAATACGGGCGCTGGCTATGTGATTAGACGTATTTTACGAAGAGCTGTTCGATATTATTATACCTACCTCGATTACAAACAACCTTTGCTTTTTCAACTCGTTCCATTACTTGCCGCTCAGTTTGCAGAAGTGTTTCCTGAATTACATGCACAAGAAGCTTTTGTAACCAAAGTGGTCAAAGAAGAAGAAGATTCTTTTTTAAGAACCTTAGATAAGGGGCTAAAAAGAATTGATGAATTAATGAAAGCGTCTAGCAGTAAAACGATTGAAGGTAAAGCCGCATTTGAACTTTTTGATACCTACGGTTTCCCCATAGACCTTACTAGACTTATCGCACAAGAAAATAATTTAGCGGTAGACGAAAATGGATTTGAAGCAGAAATGCAGCAGCAAAAAAATAGAAGTAGAGCTGCCACTGCCATAGACGCTGCTGATTGGATCATTATTCATGAAAGTACGACCCAAACATTTACCGGCTATACAAACACCGAAGCAACAACAAAGGTTACAAAGTATAGAAAAGTAACTGCTAAAGGAACAACAGGATTTCAAATTGTTTTAGATGCCACTCCTTTTTATGCAGAAAGTGGCGGACAGGTAGGCGATACAGGCGTGCTTGAATTTAATGGTTCAAGTGTTGAAGTAATTGATACCAAAAAAGAAAATAACCTTGTTATTCATTTTACTGCTGAGCTTCCTGCATCTATAGAAGGAGCGGTAGTGGCAAAAGTGAATACGAATAATAGAAAAAATATTTCGGCACACCATAGTGCTACACACCTACTACACGCCGCTTTAAGGCAAGTGCTAGGTAATCATGTGGCACAAAAAGGGAGCCTTGTAAATGCTGCGCAACTTCGTTTCGACTTTTCTCACTTTGCAAAAGTGAGTGATGATGAAATGAAGCAAATAGAAAATATTGTCAACGAAAAAATTAGAGAAAATATTCCTGTTGTTATTAAAGAAATGACAAAGGACGAAGCTGTTGCTCTTGGAGCCATGGCTTTATTTGGAGAAAAATATGGCGATACCGTAAGGGTCGTTATCATGGATCCAAATTATTCTATTGAACTATGTGGCGGTACACATGTTGGCGGTACAGGGGAGTTAGGATTATTTAAATTAAAACATGAGTCTGCAGTTGCAGCAGGCGTTAGACGTATTGAAGCTGTATGTGGCGAAGGCGCTAACTCACAAGTGAACGACGCATTAGCTGAACTTGAAACCATTAAAGAGCTTGTAAAAAATACCAAAGAGCCCGTTAAGGCGGTACAACAAATGGTTACCGATTTGCAGTCTTTAAAAAAGCGCATCGAATCGTATGAGGCGCTAGCACTTGTTGGTATCAAAAAAGAACTAGCATCAAAAGTGACAAGCATAGGTGATACGCATTTTATTGGCGCCGTTGTAACAGTTGGTAACCCAGATGGCCTAAAAAAATTATGTACTGAACTACAAGGAGATTATACAAACTTACTAGTAGTGCTCGCCGCTAATATAGAGGGTAAAGCATCAGTTGCAGTGCTTGTTGATGACACCTTACAATCGAGCAAAGGAATGGAAGCACAAAAGATTATTAAAGACCAAATTGCGCCGCTTATTAAAGGTGGTGGCGGTGGTCAAAAAGGCCTAGCAACCGCTGGTGGACAGGATCCTAGCAATTTGACACAGGTTATTGAATCTGTAAAGAATTTGTTAAACTAAACCCCGATTGAGCGTAAAAAAATATATTTGAGTATATAAAACAACCAAAATTATGAACAAAATTATTTCATTATTAACGGCTGCATGTTTACTAGTAACAGCTGCTAGCGCACAAGGGATACCAAAAGTCGTCAATGTAAAAAAAATAGACACAACCATCGTTCATGGAAAGGCTGACGGCCCTCAAAAAATGACAGTGATTGTAGAAAATGGAAAAATTACAGTGAATGGTAAAACAATCGAAGGTGCTAATTTACCAGAAATGATGGGTAGTGTAAAAGGTATTCCAAAAGTGATGATGTTCAAATCGGATGATATGAATGCACCACTCCCTAAACTAGAAGGAAAAGTGGGCGAACTAAAAATCGTAAAAGGCATGCCACTAGATATGAGCAAAATGGGTGAGGCTTTTGATTTTATTACAAAATTGGATGATGGTCCAAAAATGGGCATCAGTATAGAAGATGTTGAGGAAGGTTCTGGCGCTAAAGTATTAGAAGTTACAGAAGGTTCTCCAGCTGCAAAAGCAGGTATTGCAAAAAATGATATCATTACATCTGTAGATGGTTCATCTATTTGTGATGTAGCTACGCTTCAAGAAAAAGCCAGTGATTTAAAAGCAGGCGACGCCAT
>CANEWV010000106.1 GCA_947442905.1 Chitinophagaceae bacterium
AGAAGGCACCATCTTAACTAATTTTTACGCACCACACGGCACTTGCACACCAACGCGTGCAGCTATTATGACGGGTAGGTATAGTCCACGCGTAAATGACAAAACCGGATTAGGTGTTTTATTTCCAACCAATACCAATGGACTTGATAGCAGCAAAGAAATTACGTTTACTAAACAACTTCAAAAAGTTGGATACGCTACGGCGCTTGTAGGTAAATGGCATTTAGGTCATCTACCAAAATTTTTACCACCCGCCCACGGTTTTGATAGTTATGTGGGCATTCCGTACCCGAATGACCATGGCCCTGAAAGGCTTGGTAATACTGGCTCTAGAGGCTATCCACCCATACCGCTCATGCGCGGTAGTGTAAAAGAAAAAGATTTAAACAACAACGAGCTTGCAGAAGTTCCTGCGCAGTTTATTAGAGAAGCTTGTGCGTTTATCAAAGAAAAAGCGGCGAGCAAACAACCCTTTTATTTACAGTATTCAAATATTGAAACACATACACCTTATTTTATTCCTAAAGGTTTTGAAGGACGTTCTAATTATGGCGCTTTTGGTGACGCAGTTGCCTATATCGATTATACCGTGGGTGTTTTAATGGGTTATTTAAAACAAGTGGGTCTCGAAAAAAATACACTGATTGTTATTCATTCTGATAACGGACCCTTAGTAGAAAAATATCCAGAGCTAGAAGACAGCTATGGAAAATTTGGACTGGTAGACACCAGTTTGCAACACAAATTGCGCGATGGAAAATACCAACAGCGTTTTGAAGGTGGTATACGGTCGGCGTGTTTTGTAAAATGGCCTGGCATGATTAACGCAGGTGCTGTTAATCAGAACATATACAGTGGTGTTGATTTGTTTACAAGCTTTTTACAAGTAGCTGGCGCCCAAATGCCCGCTGGCAGAGTAATTGACGGGAAGCCCATGATTGAAAGTATCATCACCAATAAACCGGTGCGCAACACTTTTTATGCATTTGCGCCGCAAAAAGAACTGCAAGGCCTGCGTTATAACAATTGGAAATTAGTGCTTGATAAACGTGCCGGGAAAACCAACTTATTACTTTTTGATTTGGCTACCGATGCTAAAGAAAATAATAATATTGCAGCCGCTAATCAGGCCATTGTAGATGCTTTATATACATTAGCTTTACAAGCACAAAAAGCAGTGGAAGAAAACAAGCCGCTATCAGAAACAAATTCATTTAATTTTTAGTCTTGAAAAAGCAAGTTCAATTATATTTTATTTTTTGCTGCGGTCTTTTTTGGACTTGCACATCTGGCGATACAACTGCAAAAGCAGTTCAGGATTCTATTCAAGCAAAAAAAGATTCGGCACTACACTGTACCAGTAATATTCCAAATCGTTTTGGTGTTGGGGCTTCAACTGATACATTGTCTATTGTAAAAGGCGTGGCAGATAAAGCAGGCATGGTGCTTATTAGTGGTGGCGAATTTATAATGGGCTGCTCTGACAAAACCGGCCGTGCCGACGAGTATCCGCAGCATGCAGTTACTGTTTCTAGTTATTGGATGGACACCACAGAAGTAACCAATGCGCAGTTTGCAAAATTTGTAGCAGCAACGGGCTATGTTACCACCGCCGAAAAAGCTCCAGATTGGAATGAGATAAAAAAACAATTACCTGAGGGTACACCAAAGCCAGCCCCTGAATTACTGGTGGCTTCATCACTTGTATTTGTAATGTCCTCCACACAGGTAGACATGAACAATCCTGCATCTTGGTGGTCATGGACAAAAGGGGCCAATTGGAAACATCCGCGCGGACCTGGATCAAGCATTAAAGGAAAGGATAAAGAGCCTGTAACACAAGTGTCTTATGATGATGCAAATGCCTATGCCCGCTGGGCTGGCAAGCGTTTACCTACCGAGGCTGAGTGGGAATATGCTGCTAGAGGAGGACTTAAAAATCAAACCTTTCCTTGGGGAAATGAACCCCTCGAAAAAGGTGCTACAAAAGCAAATACTTGGCAAGGAAAATTTCCAAATACGAATACCGGTGCTGATGGATATATGCGTATTGCGCCTGCCGCTAAATATGCGCCCAATGCATACGGCTTATATGATATGAGCGGCAATGTTTGGGAATGGTGTTCCGATTGGTATGACGCCAATTACTATGCATCCGTAGCGCAAAAAAAATTAGTAAACCCTACAGGCAGCAATAAAAGTTTTGATCCTGACGAGCCTACCATTCCTAAAAAAGTAGTGCGTGGTGGATCCTTTTTATGTCACGATTCTTACTGTGCAAGTTACCGTGTTTCTGCGCGTATGAAAACGGCTACCGACACTGGACTTGAACACACAGGATTTAGATGTGTAACAGACGCGTCATCTAAAAAATAATAATAGCATCTTCACCAGTTAGTGTATTATTTTATCAATAACACAAACCTATAACGGTTCTATTTTTTTCTACTCTTTTTATTGGTTATATTGAATCAAAATTGCGTATGAAAAAATGGATCGCTTGCTGCTTATTAATAAGCATGCTGCAGTTACAACTTACTGCACAAACCTACCAGCCCAATTGGGAATCCCTTGATTCTAGGCCTGTTCCATCATGGTTTATGAATGAAAAGTTTGGCATTTTTATTCATTGGGGTGCGTATAGTGTGCCATCGTGGGGACCACAACATAGTTATTCGGAGTGGTACCAAAACGGTTTGCAAGCCGACAAAGACAATGTGCGCAAAAAATTTCACAAACTACATTATGGTGATATGTCTTACTATGGCTTTGGTCCTATGTTTAAGGCAGATCGTTTTGATCCGGATGCCTGGGCTAAAGTGTTTGAACAGTCAGGCGCTAAATATATTGTACTCACGAGTAAACACCATGATGGCTTTGCCATGTGGCCTAGTAAAGAAGCAGATAAAACCTGGGGCTTTCCTTGGAACAGCTTAACCAGCGGTCCTAAAAGAGACTTGTTAGGTGATTTATTTAAAGCCGTAAGAAAAACCAGCGTGCGCGCGGGTATGTATTATTCACTTTACGAATGGTACAATCCACTTTATAAATCGGACATCAATAAATATGTAAGTGACCATATGTGGCCACAAATGAAAGACCTGATTAACACCTATCAGCCCGATGTTTTTTGGACAGATGGCGATTGGGATGTGTCGGATGCAAAATGGAAATCGCCGGAGTTTTTAGCATGGTTGTATAACGAAAGTCCAGTAAAAGAAAAGATTGTTACCTATGATAGGTGGGGCAGTGGCATTCGTTTTCATCATGGTGGTGTGTATACGCCAGAGTATCAACCTGATTTAGATTTTGAAGATCATCCATGGGAAGAAAGTAGAGGCATGGGATACTCTTATGGATACAATAAAGAAGAAGATATTTGGGATTATAATAGTGCGCAATCTTTGGTGTTAGCACTGGTAGATAAAGTAAGCAGAGGCGGTAATTTTTTATTAGATATTGGACCTGACGATCATGGAAAAATTCCGCCGATTATGCAGGAGCGTTTATTGCAAATTGGCGCATGGTTAACTGAAAATGGCGAAGCGATTTACAACACCAGACGCTGGATACGCACTTCGCAAGCATCTGCAAATGATAGCAAAGAAAAAGAATTGTATTTCACGTATAACCCTACCAGCAATGCATTGTACGCTATTGCACCTGCTTTTAATAACAGTGGCCAATACGTAATTAAAGACCTTGACTTACCAGCCGGCACCAACATTTCTTTTGTTGCTACCAAAGAAAAATGCACATGGAAAAAACAAGGAAATGATATTGTAGTTACCATGCCGGCGTACAAACCTGCTATGATTAAAGCGCCTTATGCCTATGCGCTTAAAATAGAAAATTTTGGTGCATTTGCTGCAAAACCAAAAATAGAAATCACGTATGCAAACTCAGCGCAAACACCAACTGTTTCGGTTACTGCACCTGCAGGCGCAGTCGTGCATTATACAGCGGATGGAACAAATCCAACGGTATCGTCACCAACATATACAACATCATTTACACTCCCTACAACAAGCGTTGTAAAAGCGCAAATTTTTGACAATAAAAAATTACCTGGTAAAGTAGCGGAAGTAACTGCAAAAGTATACACATGGATGCCTGCTGTTAAAACAAGTGGCGCTTTGCAACCAGGTATTGCTTACAAATATTTTGAAACAAAAGGCAAACAAAATTTAGCAGCCCTACCTGGCTTAACACCAGCATTAACAGGGGTTACACAAGATATTAGCGTAGCCGTAAAAAAACGCGAATCAGAATTTAGTTTGCTATTTGATGGCTATGTAAAAATTGAAAAAGACGGTATCTATCATTTTACAACCCGCTCAGATGATGGTAGTATTTTATACATCGATGACGTTGAAGTAGTAAACAATGATGGAGATCATGGATCTGTGGAAGCAGCCGGAAAAGCAGCGTTAAAAAAGGGATACCACAAAATTAGAGTCGCTTATTATGATGGCAGTGGTGGTAACGAATTAACGGCTACTATGCAATTAGAAAACACACCAAAAAATACATTAAACAGTAAACTCATTTGGACAAAAAAATAAAACATGAAAAAAATAATATTCATTGCATCTATTTTATTTTTTGCAACGGCACTTAACATTAATGCGCAGGAGCACACAGCAAGTTTAAAATACACCGTACCCACCGATGCTAAAGTGCGCGAAAAATTAGCGGACTGGAAAAAAATTAAATTTGGATTACTCATGCACTGGGGTACATATAGCCAGTGGGGCGTGGTAGAAAGTTGGAGCATTTGTCCAGAAGACGAAGGCTGGACGCAGCGCAGGGGGCCCTATTCGGCGGATTGGTATACCTATTTAAAAGCCTATGAAAATTTGCAAACTACTTTTAATCCAGTAAAGTTTAATCCAGAACGTTGGGCTGCTGCAGCAAAAGATGCGGGTATGAAATATGTTGTTTTTACCACCAAACACCACGATGGTTTTTGCATGTTTGATTCGAAAGAAACAGATTATAAAATAACTGGATCAAAATCTCCCTTTGCAAATAATCCAAAAGCAAATGTTGCGAAAGAAGTTTTTAGTGCATTCAGAAATCAAGGTTTTATGACGGGTGCTTATTTTTCTAAACCCGATTGGAATACCAAAGATTATTGGTGGCGTTATTTCCCCCCAAAAGATAGAAACGTTTCTTACGATCCAAAAAAGTATCCGCAGCGTTGGGAAGATTTTAAAACCTTTACCTACAACCAAATTCAGGAACTCATGACGGGGTATGGTACCATGGATATTTTATGGCTTGATGGTGGATGGGTTAGACCCAAAAGTAGCATTGATACCACTGTCGAATGGCAAAGAACCATCACGCACAACCAAGATATAGACATGCCTAAAATTGCGGCAATGGCTAGAACACACCAACCGGGCCTACTTGTTGTGGACAGAACGGTGCATGGGGAGTATGAAAATTATGTAACCCCAGAGCAACAAGTGCCTGCCACTTATTTGCCGTATCCTTGGGAAAGTTGCATTACACTTGGTAATTCTTGGTCATATGTACCAGGGGATCAGTACAAATCTTCTCGAAAAGTGATTCATATGCTTACCGATATTATTTCTAAAAACGGGAACCTTCTTTTAAACGTGGGTCCAGGGCCCGATGGAGAGTGGGATTCACTTGCTTACAAACGTTTGGAAGCCATTGGAAAATGGATGAAAATCAATGGGGAAGCGGTATACGAGTCGGAGGCCGATCCTAATTTACCCCGTCAGGGCAAGTGGGCATTTACTAGAAAAGGCACCAGTATTTATGCCATTTATCAGGTAGCAGAAAATGAAATGGTTGAAAATTCACTTTCGGTTAACCTGCCAGCAGGTATCCAAGTTAAAGGTGTATCGGTGATTGGGGGTCCACAAAAGTCAAAATTTACCCAAAATGGTGGCCAGGTGATTTTGTTTACCACCGATAAATCGATTGTTAAACAAACCGAAGCCCTTGTTTTTAAGATAGTTACAAATTAGATTAGCGGATTTTACTATGTACATTTTACACTAAGTGAATTTTAACCCCTTAATGTAAAGAATATGTTAATAGAGTGTTATAAATTGATAGTTTATTTGAATAATTCAATCTAAATTAGGCTGAACTTTAAAAAGCTAAATTTTAGCGCTGGACTATTAAAACGATAATCCGGGTCAAGATTTTTATTTAACCAAAATTCTAAACAATGAGGACAAAAATTCGTTTACTGACACTCCTTGTATTGATGTTTGCGGGCACTACACTATTTGCCCAA
>CANEWV010000107.1 GCA_947442905.1 Chitinophagaceae bacterium
CAACACCTGGGATATCCTTGACACCAAAGAGTCCTGTCAAATCGTTGTAGCGTCCGCCACCACCAATACTGCCCATGCTCACCCCTAAAGCTTTTACTTCAAAAATAATGCCGGTGTAATAGTTTAGGCCGCGCGCTAAAGTAAAATCTGCTACCAAATTTACATTTGGAAATGCTGTAAAATGTTCGAGTAAAGTATTGATTTCTTGGAGCCCTTCTTGTCCTTCTGGAATACCGCCAATAAGCGCCGTTAACTGATCTACTTTTTCGGTATTTGATCCGCTAATTTGTAAATATTTTTCGATGGTGGCAATTTGTGTTTCGTCAAGACCACGACCACTTAATTCTTCTTTTACTTTTTCGATACCAATTTTATCTAGCTTATCAATGGCAACGGTAATGTCAATCATTTTATCGGCGCCGCCACAAACCGCAGCTAGTGCCACTAAAATTTTTCGGCTATTGATTCTGATTTCTACCGGTAGTTTTAATTTTTCAAATACCGATGCGTAAATATGTGTGAGCTCTAATTCATTTAATAAACTGCTGCTTCCAACAACGTCGGCATCGCACTGGTAAAACTCACGGTATCTTCCTTTTTGTGGACGATCGGCTCTCCAAACCGGTTGCATTTGGTAACGCTTAAACGGCATGGTTAACTGCGCGTGGTTCATGGCCACATAGCGCGCAAAGGGTATGGTTAAATCGTAACGAAGTGCTCTTTCGGTGATGTCTTTGCTGCTTTTTCCGTCCATTACTTTTTGAAAAGCAGCAGTGGTGGCCTCCTGTTTAGCAGGGTTGTCCAACCCATTATTTAAAATCTTGAATATAAGCTTGTCGCCCTCTTCGCCATATTTTCCCATTAAAGTCTCCAAATTTTCCATGGCGGGCGTCTCAAGTGGTTGGAAACCATAGAGTTCGAACACTTTTTGGATGGTTTGGAGGATATAACCACGTTTATGAACTACTGCAGCACTAAAATCTCGGGTACCTTGGGGTAGGGAAGGTTTGCTCATAAAATGGGTTGGTTATGACTGCAAAGATACCAAAGTCTTGCAAAATGGGGCTGATTTACTGGTTTATGGAATTTCAATCTTACCCTATCTAATTATAAATCAGACAATAAATTGCAAACTGAGGTTAAAAAAGAGGGGGGCTTTTTTAAATAATTAAGTAAATTGCTCACCCCATTAAAAACTAATTGTTAAATGGATAACGATTTTAGGTCTAGACAAGAGAAAAGTTATATTTTGATGCGGAGAATCTATGATTTTTCGATGTCATTCTTAATTTTAGGCATGGCAGTAGTGATGTTTTTTGGAGCAAAACTTGGCATCATGCAACTTGTAGATGTAGACCCATTATTTAGATATCTATTTGGTGGCATTTGTTTATTGTATGGTGGTTTTAGATTGTATAGAGGTATCTATCCAAACTATTAGCCTTAAAATTGTGTGTATGAAAAAGACGTGGCGAAATTGGGCAGTTGTAAGCGTTGTTTTTTTAACAATGTCTTGCGGCAATAAAAACACAAAAATAACTTCGGAGGATTCTCCTACAGCGGGTACCATTCATATCAGCGTAGATGAGAGTTTTAAGCCGGTGATGGAGCAGCAAATAAAAGTGCACCACTCGTCTTTTCCGAATACAAAAATTGAAGTCTCTTACAAATCGGAAGCGGATTGTTTTAGAGACTTACAACAAGATAGCACCCGAATGGTGATTGTAGCTAGAGGGCTCAATAAACAGGAGGACACGTTCTTTGAAAATCAATTGTCATACCCCGTTCAATATGGTGAACTCGCATATGATGCGGTTGCTATTATTTATAACAGGGCAGGAAAAGACAGTGTATTCAACGTTGAAAAGCTGCGTAAAATTTTAAGTGGCCAAACAGCAACCACGGTAGTCATGGATGGAAATTCTGCTACTAGTACGGTTCGGTATTTGCGTGATACGATTTTACATGGCGCTCCCTTTGGACCCAATGTTGTAGCTGCAAAAAATAGCGAAGACGTTTTAGCAAAAGTAGCCGAAAGAGCCGATGCTATTGGTTTTGTAGGACTTAGCTGGATTGGTGATTCGTACAATGCAACGCAACTTGAATATTTAAAAAAAGTAAATTTAGGCCTTGTAGAATGTACCAAGTGCGAAGAAAAAGGTTTGTATGCTAGACCTTCGCAGGCAACTATTTCGAGAGGTCAGTACGCACTTTCTCGTCCGGTGTATTATATCTTAAAAGAAAATGCTACAGGATTAGGAACAGGATTTATGAATTTTATGAGTCTCGAAAGAGGACAATTGATTTTTAGGCGCGCAAGTTTGGTCCCCGCAAAAATGGGATTTAGCAGACGTACCGGAACAATAAAAAACGCAGATTAAAAACAACTATAAAAACAGGCAAATGAAGAAGATTGTTTCTTTGATGGTAACAGCACTTTTAGCTGTTCAGTGTTTGATGGCTCAAGTTTCGGAAGGAATTAGACATCTCGATTATGAAAAATACAAGAGTGCGCGTACTTCTTTAAAAGCTGCGTATGACGCCAATTCAAAAGACCCTCAAGTGGTGTATTGGTATGGCCAAGCACTGATTGTTTCTGAAGTTGGTGAAACACCAAAACCAGAAGATGTAAATAGTGCAAAGGAAGTTTACCAAAAAGGGATTCAGGATATTCCTAACGATCCGTTATTAGTAGTTGGCCTTGCGCATATTGAGTTATTACAAGGTGGCGACATCAATAGCATTAAGCAAAAGTTTGAGCAGGCTATTACCACTGCCACCGAAACCAAAGGAAAATTTAAGGGTCGTGTAAATAGCGCGGTATTAAATGCAATTGGTCGTGCCAACGCTAGCGTAGGTGCTAACCAAGGCGATCACGTATACGCCATCGAAAAACTAAAGCTTGCTGCAGACCAGGAATTAGCCCCTGCCGACGTTTTTGTAAACATTGGTATCAACTATTTAAGAATGGGTGGTGAAAATGGTGGTGAAGCCGTAAAAGCTTTTACGGAAGCAGCTTCTCGTGATCCAAAAAATGCACGTGCGTTTTACAGAATTGGTAAGATCTACCAATCTCAAAACAACAAAGATTTGTTTGAAGAATTTTTCAATAAAGCCATTGCGGCAGATGCTAGTTTTCCGCCAGTTTACTATGCACTATACCGTTACTACTCTGATAAAGATGTAAACAAAGCAAAAGATTATTTAGACAAGTTTGTAAGCACTGCAGACAAAGATCCACGCAACGAAATTTTATTTGCTGACTATTTATTTAGAGCTGGAAAATATTCTGAGTCTTTAGCAAAACTAAAAGAATTAGAAGCTGGACTTGGTATGTCACAAGTGCCACGTATTGCCGTTGTGTATGCGTATAACTATGACCGTTTAGGCGACTCTGTTCAAGCAAAAACCTATATCCAAGGATTCCTTGATAAGGCCGCTGCCATTGACATTCAGCCTGCCGACTATGAGCTAGGTGTAAAAGTATTAACTAAGTTTCCAGGTAGCGAAGCGCAGGCTTCTGCATATATCGAAAAAGCAATTTCACTGGATACTGTTAAGCAAAATAAAATTGCCTACATGAGTACGGCTGCCGATATTTTTGGTCGTGCTAAAGCGTATGGTGAGCAGTTAAAATGGATGAAGCGTCAACTAGAAATGAAAGGTGCTTTAACAGAAGCAGATCATTATAAATTATCATCAACTGCATTTAATGCGGGTGCATTTGTTGAAACCATTGAGTATGCAAGAGCATACATGGTAGCGTTTCCTGACAAGCCACAACCGTATAGCTTTTTTAAGCGTGCTGCATTAAAAAGCACTACTGATACTGCTCAGATTGTAACCTTACTAGATGAATTAGATGCAGTGTATACAAAAATTGGTGCAGACAAGTTCAAAAAAGAGATTTTTGTGAATGCTTACTTTAAGCTTGTGTACTATGTAGGTGCGTTTAACAACCTTAAAAAGAACCCTGATTTTAAAGTAAAATCTGATGGTACCCGTACAGCTGTTGTTGATCAATTTTTAGCTACTTGCGAAAAAGCGTTAAACATTACAGATCAAATGATTACGTTATATCCAGATGCTGCAGATGAAAACAACAAATTTGCCTCTGAGCAGCGTGTTGCCATCCAAAAAAACATCGATTATTACTCTAAACCACAAGGTAAACCAGCAGCTGCGCCAGTTAAAAAAGGCTAAAGGGCTATTTCCTTTAAAATAATGCTAAAAAAGACTCCCCAAATTGGGGAGTTTTTCGTTTATATCCCTTCTGGGGTGTATTTTTGCGGCGACTAAAACAAGTATATGACTTGGAGTACAATTTTGATGGATGCATCTGCTACCAATCTCGCCTCTAACTACCTTCCAATTGGCATACAATTAATTTTTGCTGCTGGTTTTGTTGCCACCATGATTGGTGTGTCACAATGGGTAGGACCTAAACGTAATACTTCTGATAAATTAGAAAACTTTGCGAGTGGAATTGAAACCCACGGTGATGCAAGACAACCTATGGCGATCAAGTATTTTTTAGTAGCCATTTTGTTTGTGTTGTTTGATGTAGAAGTTATTTTCTTTTATCCGTACGCGGTTAATTTTAGAGAACTAGGATGGGCTGGATATAGCGCTGTTCTTATGTTTGTAGGCTTTTTCTTAGTGGGCTTTATTTACATTATCAAAAAGGGTGCACTTACTTGGGAAGATTAATTTTAATATAAATACTATGTCACGTCCAGTACGATTTAATACCACACCTATTTTAGCCACAACTGCAGATGCAGTGGGTGCTGTAGAAGCGCCTCCGGGTTTTACAGGTGAAGGTTTTTTTACCACTCAGCTTAGTAGCGTAGTGGGTCTTGCACGTAAAAATTCGATATGGCCTTTACCATTTGCCACTTCTTGTTGTGGTATTGAGTTTATGGCAACCATGGGATCGCATTACGACCTTTCTCGTTTTGGTTCGGAGCGTGTGGGTTTTTCGCCACGCCAATGTGACCTTCTGATGGTAATGGGTACCATTGCTAAAAAAATGGGTCCTGTACTACGTCAGGTATACCTTCAAATGGCAGAGCCTCGTTGGGTAATTGCTATTGGTGCTTGTGCATCAAGCGGTGGGATATTTGACACCTACAGCGTACTCCAAGGTATTGACCAGGTAATTCCTGTAGACGTATACGTACCAGGCTGTCCTCCAAGACCAGAAGCTATTTTAGATGGCTTTATGAAAATTCAGGATTTAGTGGGAGAGGAAAGCATTCGTCGTAGACATTCTGAACAATACAAAACATTATTAAACTCTTACGGTATTCAATAATCAAGTATGGCACTTACCAACCAGGACATTCAAAACAAGTTGCAAGAAAAATTTGGAGACCTAGTTTCTAATTTTGAAGAATCGTATGGCCTATTAAGTTTTGAGGCAACTGCTGCTAACAATTTAAAAGTGTTACAGTTTTTGTATGACGAACCAAGTTTACAATTTCAATTTTTAACAGATATCTGTGGCGTAAATTTTCCGGATGATGCTGGACGCGAAATTTCTGTAGTATATCACTTACACAACCTTACAGAAAATATTCGTTTGCGTTTTAAAATATTTGTTCCTGTTGCAGCGCCTGATGTTTTTACGGCTTGCAATTTATTTTCAAGTGCCAATTGGATGGAGCGCGAAACCTACGATTTCTATGGCGTTAATTTTGTAGGTCATCCCAACCTAAAAAGAATTTTAAATGTGGATGAGATGGATTATTTCCCACTCAGAAAAGAATATCCTTTAGAAGATCAAACAAGAATTGACAAAGACGACGAAATGTTTGGAAGAGGATAATAACCAAAATAATTAAACGACATGTTAGCGCATCAACAACATCATATAACACTGCCTGAAGGCTCTATCGAAAAACAAACAACTACTTTAAACGTAGGTCCTACGCACCCTGCAACGCATGGTGTATTCCAAAACATTATGGAACTTGATGGAGAGCGTATTGTTTCGACAGAGCAAACCGTAGGTTACATCCACCGCGCTTTTGAAAAGTTAGCGGAGCGCAGGCCCCTCTATCAAATCACACCTATTACCGACCGTTTAAATTATTGCAGTAGCCCTATCAATAATATGGGATGGCATTTAACCTGCGAAAAGTTTTTAGGTGTGCAAACGCCAAAGCGTGTCGATTATTTGCGCGTGATTATTATGGAGCTTGCGCGTATATCGGATCACTTAATTTGTAACTCTATTGTGGGTGTGGATACAGG
>CANEWV010000108.1 GCA_947442905.1 Chitinophagaceae bacterium
AGTGTTAAACTATCCCAGGTATGTAATGATGCGGATGTGCCGTGTATCAGTACCAGTGGAACAGAATCTGATTCGTTGCCTTCTATTCGGTAATGCACATTCATACCTAAAACAGGCATAAATTTTGATGCTGTTGAACTGTAAATAGGTAGTAATGTTTCTAATTTTTTATCTTGTTCTGCTAAAACAATAACAGCAATAAAAACGACAATCAATAAAGCTAAAATTCCAAAGCCAATATATTGTATGAATTTTTTCATAATACCTATTGTTTGTTTGCTTCGATAGTTTTTTGGATAGCTGATATTAAATCAGAACTGTTTAAGGGCTGTTTATAATTCAAAGTTTTTAATACCTTCCCACCAGCATCAGTAATGATGGTAAACGGGGCAACGGCTGCACTGTTATAGCGTTCACGTATAATTGAATTGTGATAAAACTGTTTTTCGCTATCATCACTCCGCTCTATCCCAAGATCTATTTTTAATAGCACAACCTGTTTGTTTGCGTAATCTATAAACTCGCTGGTTTCAAATGTTGCTTTTTCTAGTTTAATATTTTTAGCGTCTCTACTTTTATGTACAAAATGAATGAGTATGATTTTGTTTTCTTTAATTGACTTTTCTTTAGCTACATCAAAATTTGACTGCCAAGTAGGGACTGCTTGAAAAAAAGGCAAAAGAAATATCAACAAAAAGTGTAGCATGTTAGTTTGTTTTATTGTTGCGCAACACCAACAACTGTGGGAAATGTTCAATTCCTTTCATAAGGAGTTGTGTCATTTCACTAAAGGTATAAATAAATGAACCAAGTACGATATCAGTATCACCGTCCTTATCAATATCGGCTACTTCCATGGTAAGCCACTTTCCGTTAGCAGCTTCTGGTGTAGTTGAAGCGGCGAACTGCATATTTCCGGTATTTTCAAAATAAATGAATCCTTGTTCGGGTTTAGCAAGGTCGTCATAAAAAGAAATCGCAGCAATGTCTATATCCCCATCGCCATCAAAGTCTCTGGCAACAGCTTTACTAGCACCATACATTGGGAAGAAAAAGCTTTCTTTAAAATGATTGAGTTTGTCATTGAGTAAAATGCGAACACCATGAAATCTTTTTTTAACCCTAGATAAATCCCAGTTGTCGCCATTACTCATAACAATGTCTAAAAAGCCATCTTTATTGATATCAATCATTTCAAAATAACTCACACCATATCCTGGCGGGAATTTTACCAGCGGCGTTTCTTTAAAACTACCATCTCCCTTATTTTCCAAATAATAGATACCTTCATAAGACTGCGCCATCATAACAACGATGTCTAATTTTCCATCTTTGTTTAAATCAACTATTTCTGCTTTTCTAGCGCCAGGGCGGTATATTAATATATTTTCTTTGCGAATATCGCCACCGTCTAACCAACTTATTTTACCTGTATGATTTCCAAATTGACAAATAATGATATCTTCTTTTCCGTCTTGGTTTACATCTGCTTTTTCAATATGTACAGGCCTTGCCAATCCTCCAAAAGATGCTTTCTGTTCTGTGGAATCAAGCGATAACAACAAGCCTTCTTTTTTTTCTGAAGGTGCAATGCTACCAATACATAAAGCCCTTGGTTCTTTATTCTTTTCAAATAATAAATCTACAACCGCCGATGGTGTATTCCACGTTTCGGAGAGTTTTAAATTTTTATCTAAAGCATACAATTCATTGATTGCATCACTCACATATAGTGTGCCTGTAGCGTCATTGAATTTTATCATACTTGTTTTTGGCGCCTGTTTATTATCGATAAAAACAGGCTCACTAAAAAATTGTCTTGTAGATGTTTTTACTACAGTAGTAGTTTTTGCAGGAATTACGGTTGCTGGTGCTTTTGTAATATAAAAATCTACAATTTTTTGCCAGTCAGATTTTGAAATGATGGGTGAATTTGGATAGACCCTTAATTTTTCTACAATAGCTGCTTCATCTGGTTCCATAGAAGCGTATGGGCTATCATTAACGCCCCTAATTCCTAAACGCCAACCCATATTAGGTAGTATGCTTTCTTTCCAAGTTTTTTTATCTAATAAATCAGGCGCGGTGTATAAATGACAACTTCCACAATATTGTTTAGCAAGGGCTTCTCCGGATTGGCTCGAATTACTGGCTGTGGGCGTAAATGAAAATAGGCTTACGACAAATAAGCACAATAACCCTAGTATAGAAACAAATTTAATCTTCATTTTTCTTAATTTTACAATCCTTTGTAATTGTTAATTACAAATATATTAAGCCTACCCGTATGAATAAGCAATATTCTCATTACATTTTAGTAGCTATTTTAGTAGCAGCGCCTTTTCTATACTTATCTACTTTTTATGCTAGTTTGCCAGCTACCATCCCAACCCATTTTAATCTCAAAGGTGAAGCCGATGGATTTGGTTCTAAAAGCATGGCTTTTTTTGGACCTGTTTTTATAGGGATAGTTAGTTTGTTTACCTATCTATTAATGATCAATATTAAAAAAATTGATCCCAAAAGGTATGCAAACAACAATGATGCGTATTTTAAGGTGTTCGGACTTATCACTGTGGCATTTTTGTCAGGCTTAAACATGGTAATATTAACCAAAACAAAACAACTCGACCTACCTATCGATAAATTGATACTTCCTCTCCTCGGCCTGTTTTTTTCGGTGATGGGATCTTTTTTTCCAAAGCTTTCTCAAAATTATTTCGCAGGGTTTAAGTTGCCATGGACTTTGAGTAATGAAGAAAATTGGAATGCAACACATATCTATGCTGGAAAATTTTGGTTGTATGGCGGTATACTTCAAATGATTCTTGGTTTTGTACTACCAGGAATCTGGACATTTATTAGTTTTTTTGTAATTATGATACCGATGGTGTTTGCCCCCATTATTTTTTCTTACCGTTTTTTTAAAGCAGGTAAATAAATTATTTTTTATGCAGTAAAGTATAGATGTCTTCATCGGTATCTATATTGCTCATTTGCTTTAAAATTTGAGGATAGCGCCAGCTTACGCGCTTACTCATTGGACTAGCAGTAAACTTTTTAGGATTTGGAAAACCGGCTACAATCATGGCGGCTTGAGCAGGTGTCAATGATTTTGCTGATTTATTAAAATAGTGTTGGGCTGCTGCTTCCATTCCAAAACAGCCGGGTCCTGTTTCAATTACATTTAAGTATACTTCTAAAATTCTTTTTTTACCCCAGATTAATTCAATCAAAAAAGTAAAATAGACTTCAGGAATTTTACGGATGTATTTATCGTATGAACCACCTTGCCATAAAAAAACATTTTTTGCAACCTGTTGCGTTATGGTGCTAGCGCCACCCCCAAGTGGAATTTTACTTTTTTTCTTTTTAGGGCGTAAACTTTTTTCGATGGCGTCAAAATCAAAACCGATATGTTCTGCAAATAGTTGATCTTCGCTTGCAATAGCCGCTAGTTTACTTTGGTAGCCTAGTTCTTCCCAACTTACATAATCTCTTTTTAAACCAAGTCCAAAGGCGTTTGTTAGTTGCGTAATGGTAATGGGAGGATCTACAAATTTTGTGATAAGTACATATAAAAATGAACTTATAAATAAATATAATAAAACCCGCCTAATTTTCCGGATCACGATTAAAGTTTTTCTAAATTACAAATCTTTTAAACGCAAACTCCTTTTATTTGAAAAAGCTGCTTTTATTTTTGTTGTTCTTTGTGGACGTGTTTATATCTGAAGCACAAGACAATAGGTATACATATAGTACACAAAAAATGGGATCTCCATTTAATTTGGTGCTTTATGCGGATACAAAACAAATAGCAGACAGCGCAGCACAAGAAAGTTTCAGACTTGTTGATTCCATCAATTTAATTTGTAGTGATTATGATAGTACCTCCGAATTATTTAAATTAAGGTATTCTGTAGTTGGCTTACCCGTTAGCGTGTCTCCCATTTTATTTGAACTGCTTTATGTTGCAAAGGCGGCCAACAAAGATGCTTATGGCAGTTTTGATATTACGGTGGGGCCTCTTTCTAGGTTATGGCGAAACGCTCGAAAATCTCAGCAATTTCCAACAAATGGGGCAATCAATACGGCGCGTAACCGTATTGGGTTTAATAAAGTTCAATTAGATAGTGCCGCGCAAACGATTACGTTTTTACAACCCAATATGCAACTCGATATGGGTGCTATCGCTAAAGGGTATGCTGCAGATAAGGTTTTGATATTATTGCAATCATGTGGAATTACAACTGCCTTAGTAGATGCTGGAGGTGATATGGTTGTTGCTGGTATGCCACCTCAAAAAAAAGGATGGACCATTGGAATTAATGTGCCTGGACAGCAAGAACAATTATTAGAGCGTAAACTTGTTTTAACCAATAAGGCAGTTGCTACATCGGGTGATGCATTTCAATATATGTTACATGAGGGGAAAAAGTATGGTCATATAATAGATCCTAGAACCGGTTATGGTGTTACTTTTCAGCGTAATGTTACAGTAGTAGCACCAGATGCTACCACCGCCGATTGGTTGGCAACTGCTTGTAGCATCCTCACACTAAATCAGGTTAAAATATTGGCAAAAAAGTACAAATCTGAAGTACTCATCACCACATTACAAAATGGAAGGATTCGTAAAGTAAGTTTTGGAAAATTTGATGGATACTTAGCGCAATAATTATTGCACCTATTCTAAAAAATTCATAACTTACTAATTCTAAAAATGAATCGTGGTTAAGCATTTTATTATAATTCTATATTGTTCCATTTCTATTGCTGCACATGCGCAACAAGGTAGTGTCATTTTTGAAAAGTATGAACAAAAACTACCCGTAGGTAATTTGCGTTTTGCAATGGTGCCTATTCCTGCAGGACAATTTAAAATGGGTTCAATAATACTCTCTTCAAAAATCAACATCGACGAAACGCCTCAAAAAGAAATTGCATTAGATGCATTTTGGATGAGTGCCACCGAAGTAACCCGTGATGTTTTTGATGTTTTTTTAAAAGACGAAAACACCTCTCAAAATTCTGATATTGATGCTATTACTAGACCAAGTCCTCAATATGTAGATTTAACCTGGGGTATGGGCAAGGAGGACGGATATCCCGCCAATAGTATGTCGCAATATGCGGCATTTATGTTTTGTAAATGGCTATATAAACAAACAGGTATTTTTTATAGACTACCAACAGAGGCCGAATGGGAATATGCTAGCAGGGCAGGAACAACTACGCCCTATTATTATGGAACGGATCCTAACACGCTTTCTAAATATGCATGGTTTCAAAAAAATAGTACCAACAAATACCAAAAAGTGGCACAAAAATTACCCAATGCTTGGGGATTATATGACATCCTAGGTAATTTAATGGAGTGGACCACCGATCATTATTTGCCCAATAGATACGCTAGCATTGAACCCAAAAATCCAATGGTTGCACCTACACAAGGGGTGTATCCAAAGGTGTTACGTGGTGGATCTTTTTTGTCTGATGCAAGTATTTCTAGAAATGGGAAAAGAATAAAATCGGATCCAATTTGGAATAGACGTGATCCGCAAATTCCAAAAAGTAAGTGGTGGCTTACAGAAGCTAAAGATGTTGGTATCAGACTCGTAAGGCCATTACAACAGCCAACACCTGAACAAGTAGAACAATTTTTTTCAACTTATCTAATAAAATAAAAAACAACAGCCATATGTCAAATTCATCTTTTCATGACAAACGCAGAGACTTTGTAAAACAAGGTTCGATGCTAGCAGGTGCTATTGCAGCTGCACCCATTATTTCTCGAGCTAACTTTTTTTCTGGTTCTGATGACGTTATCAAAGTAGCCGTTATTGGTTGCGGTGGACGCGGAACTGGTGCAGCGGTTCAGGCACTAATGAGCAAACAAAATGTAAAAATTGTTGCGATGGCAGATGCTTTTAAAGACCGTTTAGATGAATGTTATAAAAATGTAGCTGATGAACTAGCTAACGCAGGCGCTGGCACAAAGGGTACACTTGATGTTCCTGAAGAAAGAAAATTTGTTGGCTTTGACGGTTATTTAAAAGCAATACCACTTGCAGATGTTGTGATACTTGCAACCCCTCCGGGTTTTAGACCCATACATTTTGAAGAAGCTGTTAAGCAGGGCAAACATATATTTATGGAAAAGCCGGTAGCTACAGATCCTGCCGGTGTGCAAAGGGTTTTGGCTGCTGCTAAAATTGCGAAACAAAAAAAATTAAA
>CANEWV010000109.1 GCA_947442905.1 Chitinophagaceae bacterium
GATTGGGGGCTTAAATAACCCCCTATAAATTACTCTGGTAGTTTATTGCAGTAATTATGCTGTTCTATTTGGATCCCAGGCTTCTAGTTGGTTGGCTACTTCTGTTAAGAAGCTAGCACCAACACTGCCGTCAATAATGCGGTGATCGTAACTAAGTGATAGGTACATCATGTGTCTGATAGCCATGCTATCTCCACTTGGTGTTTCAATTACAGCCACACGCTTTTTAATAGCGCCAACAGCAATGATGGCTACTTGTGGTTGATTGATAATAGGCGTTCCCATCAGGCTTCCAAATGTACCCACATTGGTAAATGTAAATGTACCGTTTTGTGTATCGTCTGGTTTTAACTTGTTGTTTCTTGCAGCGTCCGCTAAATTATTAATAGACTTGCTTAAGCCAACTAAATTAAGTTGATCAGCACCCTTAATAACAGGGACAATTAGATTTCCATTTGGAAGTGCAGTAGCCATTCCGATATTAATATCCTTTTTGATGATAATTCTATCACCGTCTAAACTAGAATTAATGAGTGGAAACTTTTTCATGGCTGCCACCAAACATTCTACAATGAGTGGAGTGAAAGTTAGTTTGGTGCCTTCTCTTTTTTCAAAAGCGGCTTTATTGTTATTTCTCCACTGAACGAGGTTTGTTACATCTGCTTCTGAAAAACTTGTTACGTGCGGACTTGTTTGCACACTGTCTACCATGTGTTTGGCAATCAGTTTGCGCATGCGGTCCATTTCAATAATTTCTGTACCGCCACTTAAAACAACACCTGCAGGACTGCTAGCTATGTTTGATGGAGCAGGAGAAGCCGCAACAGTTGAAGATTGCGCTTGAGTTGCCGCAACAACTGGTGTTGAAACTGACGCAGCAGCAGCCGGGGCAACAGTTGGCGTTGTTCCAGATTTTTTAGCAGCAACCCAGTTTAAAATATCTTTTTTTGAAACCCTTCCACCAGATCCAGTGCCAGGAATTTTTTCTAAATCGCTTAAACTTACGCCTTCACTTTGTGCAATGTTTAAAACAAGCGGTGAATAAAAACGAGCTTCTGTATTACTTGTTTCTTGCGGTGCTGTATTAACAGGTGCAGCAGGAACATATGGTATGGATTCAATTTCTTCAACAATAGGAGAAGGTGCAGGAGCTGGAGCAGCTGTTGGTGCTTCTATAGGTGCACTTGCAACCATATTGTTTTCGCCGGCAACTTCAATTTTTGCAAGTACGCTTCCAATAGGCGCTACATCATTTACCTGAAAACAAATTTCTACTAGTTTACCCGCAAAAGGAGCAGGAACCTCCGTGTCTACTTTGTCGGTAGCAATTTCAAGTACCGTTTCGTCCACAGCAATATTGTCTCCAATTTGCTTGTTCCATTTTAAAATGGTGGCTTCCATAATACTTTCGCCCAATTTGGGCATCACTAAATCAACAATTGCCATAGACTGCTTAGAGGTTTATAGTCAGGTACAAAAGTACGCTATGCGGTTAAAATTGGATTAACTATTATCCACAATCAAAAGGCGGAGCATATTGAGGGCGCTATTGGCGGTTAATTCAATATTTCGCTTACGGTCAAATCTAAAGTGGAATACCTGTGCGCGCACTTCATTTTCCGACGCTACGGCCATCCAAACCATGCCTACGGGCTTTTCGGGGGTTTCGCCTCCTGGTCCCATGATGCCACTAACTGCCACAGAATAGTCTGTTTTAAGCAGTTTTCGGGCCGAAATAGCCATTTTTCTAACACATTCTTCGCTAACCACACCTACGGTTTCCATGGTTTCTTTAGAAACATCTAGTAAATCGCCTTTGATTTCATTGGCATAACTAACCACAGAGCCCTTAAAATACGCCGAAGCGCCAGCTTTGGCCGTTAATAAATGAGCGATATAGCCCCCCGTGCAGCTTTCTGCAGTAGAAAGGGTTTTGTGCTGGTTTAAGAGGAGTTGACCCACTACTTCGGCCATTGGGATGTCTTCTTTTACCACCAAATAATCTTTAACAGCGGTTGCTAAATTATTAAAGTGGGTATCTAATTCTTTATCTAAAACGGCTTCATTTTGAGGCTCTCCAGCGGCGGTTAAACGCAAACGAACCATACCATAATTAGGGAGGTAGGCAAGTTTAATATGACTAGGAAGGGCGGCTTCATTTTCTTTAATCATTTCTGCTAAAAAAGATTCACCTATGCCAGCCGTTAATAATGTTTTGTGTTTGATGATGCCCGTTTTAAAACGCTTTGGAATCATAGGAATTACATGATGTTCCATGATCCATTTCATTTCGTGGGGAACCCCTGGCATCGAAATAAATAGAACACCATCTTTTTCAAAAAGCATACCAGGCGCGGTTCCGCGCTCGTTTAATAAAACGGTACAACAATCTGGAACTTCTGCTTGTTTGGCGTTACGCTCAATCATGGGGCGCTTTAAAATGCGCTCAAAAATGTCTGTTACATGCGCAAGTGTTGCGGCATCTACTACCATTTTCCCGCCAAAATATTCACACAATAAAGGTTTTGTAATATCGTCAGAAGTTGGCCCTAATCCACCCGTTAAAAGCACAATAGAGGCTTTTTTACTTTCTGCATCTAGTGCAGCCCAAATATCTTCCCAAACATCGCCAACCGCCACTCTGTTTTTAACAGTTACGCCTGCCTTATTGAGTTCTTGGGCAATCCAAGCGCTATTGGTGTCAATCACTTGACCAATCAATAATTCGTCTCCAATAGTAATGATGGATGCAAACACTTTTTCCATGGCTAGGCCTTAAATTTAGTGCGAAGTAAATATAGTAAGCACAAACAGGCAAATATAAATATATTGCATCCTATGAAAACACAAAATTATAGCAACCACAGTAGGTTAGTAGCCGGTTGGCACGGAGTTACCTTTTTTGCCATTTTAGCTTTTTGGATTGGCAGCTTTGTTAATTTGGCGGATGCCGAGGGGCCTGCACTGTATAGTGCATCCTTATTAAGTGTTGCGGGCTTTATTTTTGTATGTTTTTTTGTTTTTGTTCGCATGTTTGCCCTTAAGGCACAAGATAGAGCCATCAGAGCCGAAGAAAATTTGAGACATTTTGCATTAACTGGAAAACTGCTTCCAGCTAGTTTGCGTATTGGTCAAATTGTTGCGCTACGTTTTGCAGCAGACGAAGAGTTTGCAGCGCTTGCAGTTAAAGCAGCCGCAGAAAATTTAACGGGCAAAGAAATCAAACTGTCTATTAACAATTGGAAAGCGGATACTTACCGCGTATAAATTTAATAATTGATTTTATGAAACATCTTACTTGGGTGATTTGTTTTTTGTGCCTGCTTGCGGGTCAAGTATCGGCGCAAACAAATGCGCAAACATCTTCTGTAACAACTAATAATGATTCCGAAAAAGCAGCGGTATTAAATGTTATCAAGCAAACCTTTAAGGCGATGCTTACCGCCGATACTGTGCTACTTAAATCTTGCTTTGCACCAGGTGCTATCATGCATGTTGTGCAAAATCAAAAAGATTCGGTGATTGTAAGAACCAGCAGAGCTACTGATTTTATTGCAAATATTGCAAAGCAACAGCCCGGATCGCTAGACGAGCGTTCTTTTGATGAAATTATTTATATCGACCGTGAAATAGCTACCGCATGGGCGCCCTATACCTTTCACCGTAACGGTGTATTCTCACACAAAGGGATTGATAGCTTTCAATTTGTTAAATTAAAAGAAGGCTGGAAAATTCAGTACCTGATGTATAACATGTATCAGTAAGTAGTAAAATATTATGCGCTAAAAAATGGCGCTAATTTTTGTTTTAGGCTATCTGGTATGGTTGCCCTTTTTCCAGTGGCAGCATCAATAAAATATAGCACTACTTTTCCTTGCGTAAGCAGTTTGCCTGATTCGTTGTAAACTTCTGTGATAAATTTTATTTGATGCTCGAGTGGAAGTTCAGGAACCGTTGTTTTTACGGTTAATAAATCGTCGTAATGCGCGGGTCTAATGTATTTGGTTTCCATGGTAACCACGGGCATGTGAATCCCCATTTTTTCAATTTCTTTATAGGAGAGTCCAATGGCGCGCATGGCTTCTACACGACCCACTTCAAAATACTGGGCATAATTGCCATAATAGACCACGTCCATTTGATCGGTTTCTGCGTATCTAACACGTATGTTAGTTTGATGCTCGTACATAGATTTACCTGCTTTTGTTGACAAACTTACGTCATCTATCTGTTTTTCCACAAATGCCCTCAATAAAGGGCCTTACGGGGTGGTAATGCTACCTTTAAAACGGTTTTCGCTTTTTATTAAGAAAGAAACACAAACCTTTGTAATAAAGGGTATCATACTTATGAAACTACGAACGTATATTTTATCAGCTTGCTTTTTTGTAATGGCGCTTTCAGGCCTTGCACAAACGCCCGTTTTACCAAATACAATGGATGCAAGTTTAACGGATTTGCAAACTTTTGTTTCCAATAAAGCGTATGTGAGTAGTTATCAATTGGCCAAAGAATTGAAGCGGACCTCCATGTATAATAACAACAGGTCTGTAAAAGAAAGGGTTGATTTTTATTTATTGGTGAGTGGGCTTCAACTAAATGAAAAAGGAATTGTAGAACAGGCTAGCGATTTTATAAAAGCTGCTGTGGATCCTGCTTTTCGTCAAATGATGACCTATTATGTAGGGGTCTATTATTTTAGAAATAATCAACCACAGCAAAGTTTAACATTTTTAGAAACTGCCAAACTCGCCAATTTAACAAACGCACAAATAGGAGAAGTAAAATATATACTAGGCTATCTTTATTTTAGTTTGGGTCAATTTGAAAAAGCAAAACAACCACTCGATGCAGTTCGTCAAACGGTGGGTGATACCTATTATATTGATGCCAATTATTACTATGGCTTTATTGCTTTTAAAGAAAAAAATTACGCCACCGCGCTTCAGTGTTTCGAAATCGCCAAAGCTGCCTCGGTATACGGCAAACTCATTCCTTTTTACAACGCCCAAATTTTTTATTTTACGGGAAGTTCTGAAAAGGCTTTATCTACTGCACTAGCTGCACTTAAAGCGGGTGAGCAGTATTACGAACTTCCATTACAGCAGCTAGTGGGACGACTGCTTTTTGCTAAAAATGATTTTACAGGCGCACTTCCTTATCTCGAAAAATACGTGGCTAGTAGCAAAACGCCTACAAGTGAAGACTTGTATGAATTGTCATTTTGTTACTTCGAACAAAAAAAATGGAACAAAGCCATTGAAGGTTTTAAGAGGCTTACCACCGGAAAAGATTCTTTATCACAAAATAGCATGTATTTGCTTGCTAAAGCATACCTAGAAATAGGGGATAAGTCCAACGCCCGCAATGCATTTATTTTTTGTGCCGAAAACAATAGTAACAAACTGCAAAAAGAAGTAGCAACTTTTTCTGTAGCTAAACTTTCTTTTGAGCAGGGGCTAATCAATGAAGCATTAAAAGGGTTTCAAGGATTTTTGAAATCATTTCCGCGGTCTACGTATACAGCCGAAGCCACCGATTTACTTGTGAACACGCTAGCTCGAACCAGTAATTTTAAAGAGGGGCTTCAATTATACGCTGGCATCAAAAACCCTTCGACGCTGGCGCAAAAAGCATATCCATCGTTACTATACGGAAGAGCTGTAGAACTTATCAATGATCAGTACATCAATGCGGCAGATAGTTTACTCGATTTATTACTTGTGGCACCTAATAATCAGGATCAAGCAGTATTAGCCAATTTCTGGAAGTCTGAAATGCAGTTTAGAAAAGGCATTTACGATCAGGGCATTGTTTATTTACAAAAGTATTTGTCTGCACCTATTGTAAATGCAGAAGTGAACTTGAGTAATGCTTATTACAATTTAGGTTTTGCGCAAATGCAATTACAGCAGTATGCGGAGGCGATCAATAGTTTTGAAAAAGCATCGAGCGCGGTAAAAACTGGAGCGCCTATTTTTCAGGACCTAGTGATAAAAAAAGCGGATTGCTACTTTATGTTAAAAGATTTTGCAAAAGCGCTGGCGCTTTATGATCAGGTAATTGACCGTCAATATGACGCCGAAGATTATGCCTATTTCCAAAAGTCGATCATATTTGGGGCATCTAATAAAACGTCAGAAAAACTCGCATTACTTCAAAAATTTGTAAAGCAGTATCCCAGTTCGGCACTCATTGGTGACGCGTATATGGA
>CANEWV010000110.1 GCA_947442905.1 Chitinophagaceae bacterium
ATGCAACCGGTTTGGAGAGCCGATCGTCCACAAAAAGGGAGATACCGTGAGTTTTACCAATGCGACGCAGACGTAGTAGGTAGCAGCAGTTTATTAAATGAATTAGAACTCACACATATCTATGCATCGGTATTTGAAAAATTAAAACTACCGGTAGAAATTAGAATCAATAGCCGAAAAATTTTAGTAGCATTATCCGCACTATGTGGTGGTGCAGACAAAATGATTGACATTACTGTTGCTATTGATAAGCTGGATAAAATTGGTATTGAAAAAGTAAAAGAAGAATTGAGTGGACGCGGTCTTGACGCAAATCAAGTTGCTACCATCGAAAAATATTTACAAATTAGCGGCTCTAACACCGAAAAAATAAATCAGTTAACGGCGCTTATTGGCGAAATTCCAGAAGGTAAAGAAGGGCTACTTGAAATCAATACTTTACTTGAACATTTTACTGCTTTTCCGAATGTTAATTTGGTGGCCGATTTTACATTAGCAAGAGGCCTTAATTATTACACAGGTATTATTTTTGAAGTAAAGGCTTTAGGTGTTAGTATGGGCAGCATTGGGGGTGGCGGACGCTACAACGATTTAACAGGACTCTTTGGTGTCAAGGATATCCCGGGTGTTGGTATTAGTTTTGGTGTAGACCGTATTTATGATGTACTAGAAGAATTAAATGCTTTTCCAGACACTATTCAGAGCAGTACCAAAGTATTATTTTTTAATGCTGGCGCCGCCGAAACTGCGCGTGCATTTTTACTATTACAAGAACTTAGAAATAGAGGTATTGCTGCCGAAATTTTTCATGAAAATGCAAAATTTGACAAGCAGTTTAAATACGCCGAAAAAAAGAATATTGGATACGTAGTAATTATTGGCGAAAATGAATTGGCTGCAGGTACCTGTGTTGTTAAAAATCTAACAACAGGTACGCAAGAAACCATCGCTAATGAAGCGCTACTTACCTATTTATTTTAAGCGTGTTGTAATAAAATAAATTGCGCCAATTAACGCGTGAGGTAGTAAAATTTTTCATCTACAAAAGATACCGCTTCTACTTTTACGGCCTCTAACACCATACCACTTACACTAATGGTAAGCCCAATTACTTTTCTATTGCTGTCTCTTTTATATACAACTGGTGCCTGAAAATCAGCAATTAAAAACTGGTCTTCGCCTGTTTTTTGAAGTACAAAAGAACCCATCCCAGAAGTAGCAACAAGTGTGCCATTGTCTGCATTAATCACAACCTCCTGAACGGGGCTACCTTCGGCAAATTTAAACTTACCAGTAAACTGCGTAAGGGTAGTGTCTTGCGCTTGAATAGTTATAAAAACACCGAGTAATAATGTGCTGAATAAAAGGATCTTTTTCATGGGATTTTTTAAATGTGATTTCAAATATAACCATCCGACCTACAAATTGTGCTAACTGCTTAATTATTTTTGTGTTAATAGGCTACAAAATGGGTAAAATCGGGCTTTTTAGGGCTTTAAAGGTATCTTTGCAGCTATGAACACGGATTTACCAAATATTAGGCATTTAAGCCTAGGCGAGCTAACGGAGTATTTTGAGGGGCTGGGCGAGAAAAAGTTTAGAATTCAACAGGTACACGAATGGCTTTGGCAAAAGCATGCGCACTCTTTTGATGACATGACCAACCTGAGCAAAGAGCTACGTGCCAAATTAAACGAAACATTTATTTTACCCGCTTTAACCATCGATAAAACACAGGTTAGCGAAGATGGTACTGTAAAATCTAGGTTTAAAACATTTGACAAGCATTTTATAGAAGGCGTTTTAATTCCTACTGAAGAAAGAAAAACAGCTTGCGTATCTTCTCAAATTGGTTGCAGTTTAAGTTGCAAGTTTTGTGCAACAGGCACCATGGACCGCAAAAGAAATTTAACCTACGATGAAATTTATGATCAGGTCGTATTACTCAACAAAGAAAGCGAACGAATTTTTCAAAAAAAATTAAGCAATATTGTTTTTATGGGTATGGGTGAGCCCCTACTTAACTACGACAATGTGCTAAAAGCAGTTGAACGTATTTCTGCCGAAGACGGTTTATTTATGAGCCCGCGCAGAATTACTGTTTCTACAGCTGGTGTTTCTAAACAAATTAGAAAACTAGGTGATGATAAAGTGCGTTTTAAATTGGCCTTATCTTTACACGCTGCCAACGACAAAAAGAGAAATGAAATCATGCCTATCAACGAAACCAATAATATCAAGGTTTTGGTGGATGCCATGAATTATTTTTATAAGCAAACTGGAAACGAAATCACGTTCGAATACATTTTATTTAAGAATTTTAATGATTCTCAAAAAGATGCAGAAGAACTGGTAAAATTATTCCGTCAAGTGCCTGCAGACCTTGTAAACATTATCGAATACAACCCTATCGATTCGTTTCACATGACCAAGCCCGACGAACAAGGCATAGAAGATTTCATGAACTTTTTAGACTCAAACCGCGTTAACGCCCGCCTCAGAAAAAGCAGGGGTAAAGATATTGACGCGGCTTGTGGACAACTAGCCAATAAGGGTAAATAATTACCAAACATCCTGTTGAAAAACAGCAAAACAATTGTATGCAAAAAAGAACTGACAACTTTAGCAAATTTGCTAATCAGAAAAAAGGGAGTGCGTTAAAAGAAGCCTTCCGACAAGAAAAGAAAAAAAATAAAATAGAAGCAAGAGCCGCTGGTGAAGAAATGCGCCAACGTAAAAAAGATAAAATGCGCGGGCTTGTAACAGAGCCACTAAAAAAATCGACAAAGCCAGGTGCGCGCAAAGGAGCCCCATCTGATAGAGACGAACGCGCACCACGAGCAGGTGCTGCAAGACCAAGTGAGTCTAGCACAAGACCTACTGGATCTGCAAGACCCATTACCCCCGCTAAAACTTCACGTGGTAAAGAAGCGCAAGCTGCACCCGTTGCAGGTATGCCCGTTCCTATTGCGTTAAAAAACGCAGAGCAAATGCCGCTCAATAAATTTATTGCACACGCAGGTGTATGTGGACGTCGAGAAGCAGCCGAACTTGTAAAAGGTGGTAAAGTAGTAGTGAATGGAGATAAAATATTTGAACCTGGTTTTAAAGTAGCCCCAACAGATAAAGTGCTCGTAAAAGGCAAGCAGGTGTATTTGCAAAAAAATGCTGTTTACATTTTACTCAATAAACCCAAAGATTATATTACTACTGCAAATGATCCGGAAGGACGCAAAACAGTATTAGATATTATTAAGGGCGCTACCGCTGATAGGGTCTACCCTGTTGGCCGTTTAGACCGAAACACAACTGGTGTTTTGTTATTAACCAATGATGGAGAATTAGCGCAAAAATTAACGCACCCTTCTTTTGAAATTAAAAAAATATACGAGGTTACACTTGATAGACCTGTTGCTAAAAAAGACTTAGAAGCTGTGCTAGCTGGTGTTACACTAGAAGATGGATTTGTGGCAGCCGATGCTTGTGGCTATGCCAACGGGAAAGATAAAAACGTAATAGGTATTGAAATTCACAGTGGACGTAACAGAATTGTACGCCGCATATTTGAACATTTAGGCTATGACGTTCGTGGCCTAGACCGTGTTATGTTTGCCAACCTCACTAAAAAGAATGTAGACCGCGGCAAATACCGTTTCTTACAAGAAAAAGAAGTGCGCTTACTTAAGTTCATGAACAAGTCATTTGTTCGTAAATCAAAAGAAGAAGAAGAAGCATAATTTTTACCTTATTTTATTTTAGAAAAATTCTACAATGCGCTTATCTGTATTATTTGAAAACGACGCATTTATTGTGATAGACAAACCTTCTGGATTATTAAGTATTCCGGATAGGTTTGGTATTGATATTTCTGTAAAAGAAATACTCAGACAACAGTTTGGCAATATTTTTACAGTACACCGCCTCGACAAAGACACCAGTGGTGTTATTGTGTTTGCAAAAACCGAAGAAGCGCACCAAGCATTATCTGTATTATTTGAAGGAAGAGATGTAGAAAAATTTTATGTTGGTCTAGTATTAGGTAATCCCGTAAATGATGAAGGAAGTGTAGATGCATCTATTATGGAGCATCCGGGAAAGAATGGAAAAATGGTTACGCACGTAAAAGGTAAGCCTGCTTTAACGGATTATAAAGTAGTAGAAAGATTTAAAAAATACGCTTGGCTTTCATTACAAATTCATACGGGTAAAACGCACCAGATTCGTGTACATATGCAACATATTGGAAGCCCCATTGCTTGTGATCCACTATATGGCAACAACGAACCTGTTTTACTGTCTTCATTAAAAAAGAAATTTAAACTTTCGAAAGCAGAAGATGAAGAACGCCCTATTATGGGAAGACTAGCATTACATGCACATACATTAACCTTTACGTTAGGAAGCGAAACATTTAATTTTGAGGCGCCTGTTCCTAAAGATTTACGTGCACTACTTCAACAGCTTCGTAAATGGGATGCATAATATTATTCGGGCTTTTTAATAGTGCGCGCCTTGCGTAACACAGATTTTCCAAATTTATTTTTTACTGAATCAATGGCTTCGTAGAGTGCATGTTGCTCCGTTTTGTTATCAAACAAATTGATTTGAGCGCCGGTGTCTGTAAGACCCGCAAGACGCACACCCAGCAGTCTTACCAAAGTGCCTGGCACATATAGTTTGGTAAATAAATCGGTGGCCGCTTTTATGATATCGCTATCTGCGATGGTAGCAGGAATGGTGATTTGTCTGGTAGTTGTTTCAAAATTTGCATTTCGAAATTTGATGGCTACACATGTAGCGTATTTTTTTTCTTGTCGAAGTTCATACGCCACGCGCTCCGCCTGCCCTACTAGTTGCGCTAATAAAATATCAACGTCTAAGGTATTTTCTTCAAATGTATTTTCGGCAGAAATAGATTTTGATTCGCGGTGTGGTGAAACCACCGAATCACTTAAACCATTCGCTTGCCGTATGAGTTGCGTTCCCCATTTACCAAGTGCTTTTTCCAATAGCACCCCATCATACTTTAAAATATCACCAATGGTGTAAATACCAAGCACCAAAAGGGTTTGATGTGATTTTTTACCAACGCCGCCTAATTTTTCGACGGGTAGTGGCGCTAAAAATTCTTTTTCTTTTCCGGGTGTTACAAATAAATAACCATTTGGTTTTGCTTCATCAGTAGCAATTTTTGCAACTAACTTATTGGTAGCAAGTCCAAACGAAATAGGAAGTCCCGTTTCATCCATAATGGTTTGTCGAAGGCGAATGGTCCATTCTAATGGATTAAAAAAAGTATCCATGCCCGTTAAGTCAATATAAAATTCATCGATAGAAGCTTTTTCGTAGAGGGGTGCGTTGGCCGCAATAATAGTTGTAACCCAGGCCGAGTATTTTGCATAAAGCCCGTACGAACTTTTTACAATAATAGCGTGCGGACATAACTCCATGGCCCTTCGCATAGGCATCGCACTGCGTACCCCAAATTTTCTTGCTTCGTAACTACAGGTTGTAACAACACCTCTATCCCTACTGCCTCCTACAACTACTGCTTTACCTAGTAGTGACGGATCTTGCAGCATTTCCACACTTACAAAAAAAGAATCTAAATCAAAATGGGCAATATAACGTTGAGGCGTTTGCATGGTAATTAAGACCTATACACATCTAATAATCCGTCGGGTAAAATCACGTATACTTTTTTAGCATCGTGATCAATAGAATCTAAACTTTCGGCGTGGAGCGGAATGAGTGCTTCATTACCTTCCAACGAAATTTTTAATAATACTTGGTGCGGCTGTTCAATCACTTCTTCGATAGGTCCTAGGTTTTCATCTTCATCGGTGATTACTTCGTAACCTAAGAGTGCAATCGGTGCAGACTTACCCGCTAATTTTCTAAAATCGCTATCTAACAACCATGCCTGACGAGACACAAAACGGGCCGCTGCTTCTTTGGTGTTCACGCCTTCAAATTGAACATACATCTCTGCTTCATCTTTTGCTTTTGATCCGCTAATAAAATATGGGAGGTAAGAACCTTTTTGTTCTTCTACAAAGAGCACTTCCACGTCTTTAAGGTTTGTTTTTTTACCAAGCCCGTGCGTTAAAATAAGTTCTCCTTTCACACCAAACGTGGCCACCAATTTTCCAATGTGTAC
>CANEWV010000111.1 GCA_947442905.1 Chitinophagaceae bacterium
CCATAGAAACACCTTTCACAAGTTTTCCATCCACCGCTACAAGGCCCGCATCTAAACTTCCAAAATGATAACAATCGATGCTCGAAAAATATTGTTTTTCTTTTACGAGCGTCTGATACAACCTAGACGCAGCGCCACCTCCCAGTATTTCAGTTAGTAAATCGGCTGCGTAATAACCAGGCGATAACCGGGCGTCCATATGCCATGTTTTTACAAAAGCATCGAGTGGCACATTTGCCTGCACTTCTAATTTTCTAGCTTCAGTTTGCGCAGGTTCTATAGGTAGTTGACGTTCATATTTTGTACCCATATCGATAGGACCAAACCATTTTGCTGCCAAACGTTTTACCTGCTCTAGTTTTACATTTCCAGCCACTACTAAAATGGCATTAACAGGACGGTAATGTTTGAAAAAGAAATTTTTAACGTCATCTATTTTTGCATTTTCTACATGCGAAAGTTCCTTACCAATCGTCATCCATCTATACGGATGCACTGTGTAAGCGAGGGTGCGCATTTTATGCCACACGTCACCGTAGGGTTTATTGATATAGTGTTCTTTAAATTCTTCACACACCACTTTACGCTGCGTTGCTAAACTTTTTTCGCTAAATGCTAAGCTTAACATACGGTCACTCTCCAGCCAAAAAGCGGTTTCAATATTTTGAGCCGGCAACTGGCAATAGTAGTTGGTTAAATCGTTGGTGGTATAGGCATTGTTTTCGCCACCCGCGCGTTGCAAAGGCTCGTCATAATCTTTAATGTTTACGCTGCCGCCAAACATGAGGTGCTCAAATAGATGCGCAAAGCCGGTTTGGGCCGGATCCTCGTCTCTTGCCCCCACATCATACATCACATTTACCACCGCCATGGGTGTTGAGGGGTCTTCGTGAACCAAAACCCTTAATCCGTTGTCTAATACAAAGCGATCGAATTGAATCATAATACTTAAAATAGACTGCAAAAGTACATACAACGCTGTTAGCTATTTTTAAAACTTGAACTATTCGGTAGTACCTTTGTTACCATTATTTAAAATAAGCAAGCATGCAATTAGCAGATTTATACCAAAAGGCCCTCAATTTTGAGTTTTTAAGCATCGAAGAAGGGATGTTTTTATTTGAACATGCCCCCCTCACCGAGCTCATGCACGTAGCAGATGAACTCCGCAAAATTCAGGTACCCCATGGTAAAGTAAGTTGGCAAATTGACCGTAATGTAAATACCACCAACGTATGTGTAGCCAATTGTAAATTTTGTAATTTTTACAGAATTCCAGGACACGCCGATGCGTATATCACAGACATGCCTACCTACCGTAAAAAAATTGAAGAAACACTTGCTTATGGTGGTGATCAGTTATTATTACAAGGTGGACATCATCCAGGTTTAGGACTCGATTTTTATACCAAAACATTTAGAGAAATCAAGCAGGAATATCCATCACTTAAGCTACACGCACTTGGACCCCCAGAAGTAGCGCATATTTGTAAGCTCGAAAAAATGAGTCATCACGATGTGCTAAAAGCCTTACAGGAAGCGGGTTTAGACTCACTGCCAGGTGCTGGTGCCGAAATATTAGTGGACCGTGTACGCCGTTTAATTTCTAAAGGAAAATGTGGTGCCGACGAATGGCTAGCCATTATGCATGAAGCGCACAAACTAAATATTACCACCAGTGCCACCATGATGTTTGGTCATGTAGAAACACTAGAAGAAAGATTTATTCATCTAACACGCATCCGTGAAATTCAGAGTTTAAAACCTGAACATGCAAAAGGATTTTTAGCATTTATTCCATGGACATTCCAAGACGTTGATACCTTACTTACACGTATTAGAGGGGTGCATAATTTAACCACCACCGACGAATATATTAGAATGATTGCCATTAGCCGTATCATGCTTCCAAATGTCAAAAACATTCAAGCAAGCTGGCTTACCGTGGGTAAACAAACCGCCCAGGTATGCTTACATAGCGGCGCCAACGATTTTGGCTCTATCATGATTGAAGAAAATGTGGTTAGTGCAGCAGGTGCGCCCCACCGTTTTACCTATAAAACCATGCAAGACGCTATTAAAGAGGCTGGTTTTGAGCCTCAATTAAGAAATCAGCAGTACGAATGGCGCGAAATTCCGTCTGCCATTAAGGAGCAAGTGATTGATTATTAATTTTTTGAGCTAGCCTGTAACTTTTTATAGCCGGGATCGTTATACCCACAGAAAAGACCAAAACAACTGTGTTTTTGCTATGACGGAGAAAGACTACAACGAATCTGTGCTGCTTTATGCCGATAATGTATACCGCTTTATCGTAAAAAATCTTCGCCACACCGAAGACGCAGAGGACATTGTGCAATCTGCCTTCGAAAAGTTATGGATCCACAAAGACAATGTAGAGCCGTCAAAAGCTAAATCGTATTTGTTTACGGTGGCTTATCACTTATTAATAGACCATACTAGAAAAGCAAAACGCATCTCGTTACAAGAGAGTTTTGAAAACGATACGCAAACAGCCTATCAAGAAAACAAAGCTTTAAAAAAAGTATTGCACGACGCACTGGCTACCTTAAACGAAACGCAGCGCAGTTTAGTTTTATTAAAAGATTACGAAGGATATAGTTACGAGGAAATTGGAGAAATCACAAAGCTTACCACAGATCAAGTACGTGTGTATTTGCACAGGGCCCGTTTAAAGCTTAGAAATTATTTAATTAGTCCGCAGCAAGTATTATAAAATAAATGCAAAACATAAACCTACATAATTACCAAGATTTTTTACTTCGTTATATCGACGAAGAATTAGACCTGCGTGAAACAGAGGCCCTGCTTGCATTTGTAGCGGTTTATCCTGCTGTTGGCGAAGAACTGGAATCATTACAATCAACCAAACTAGACATTGAATCAATCACTTATCCAAGCAAAGCCTTACTCTATAAAAATATTTTTCCGGTTACCTTAGAACCAACAACCATTGTATACCCTAACAAACAAAAATTATTTAAAAAAGAAAAGGAAAAAGCGCCTGTAATTCTTTTAAGAATGTGGGCAGTAGGCGCTGCGGCAGTTTTTATTTTTATTGTGGCGCGCAATGGCATGTTTAATGGAGAGGCTGGTGTTATACTAACAAAAAATAGTAGCTCAAAAAATATTGCTCAAAAAAATAGTGTTGTAAAAGCAGAAACTTCAACAGCGAGCAACGCAACAAAAAGTAATGCGGTCGTGACTTCTGAATCATTGGCGTCTACAAACATTGTATCAAAACAACAAAATATTACAACAATTCCTTTGCAGAGTGGCGGCTTTGGGGATGTAGCGTATCACACAATACAAAATGCTTCTACCGTTAAGGCCAGTGAAGCAGAACATACTATCCCAAGCTACAACGGTTCTATTATAGATGTAAAGCCTACTGTTATTGCAGAACTAACAGTAGCTCCAATTGCACTTAACGAAGCAGCAGAAACACAAGAACCAAACGAAACCATTGAAACCATCGATACAGAAGCCGCTAGCAGTAATAGATCTGTTATGGTTGGCGCTTTTGAAATCGATAAAGATAAATTTAGAGGCCTCTTTAGAAAAGCAAACGCGTTATTTAAAAACAAAGAAAACAACAAAAATGAAAAATAAAGTACTCACTGCACTATTTAGTATTGGAACATTATTTGCGGGTGCGCAATCAGATAGTAGTTATACAAAATCCGATAGTACGGTTGTAAAACAAGATACGGTAAAGGTTGGTAATTTTTATATTGTAAAAAAAGGTGGCGAAAATGTAAATGGTGGCGTACCTGTTGTCAATGACGCTACTGTTCAAATTGGCAATATCACCATTAACGCAAGCGGCCTCGAAAATAAGCCCGTAATTAAAATTGAAAGAAAAAAACCAGCACCTAAAAAGGTAAGTACCAACTGGTGGATTTTTGATCTTGGATTTGCAGGCAATAGGGATGAAACTAACTATGCTACTGCCGTTGGCAACGCTGGCTACCTCAGAACTTTTAGTCCTGCTAATGGAGCACCTAATAAGCAAACTTTTAATTTAAATAACGGCAAAACAACCAATGTAAACCTTTGGTTTTTCATGCAAAAAGTAAGTATTGTTAAGCAGGCAGTATTTTTAAAATATGGGATGGGGATGGAGATGTACAATTTTAGATACGACTCTCGTGTTTCTTATAGAAAAGACAACTACCCTTATGTTTACAACGATTCGATTTCGTTTTCAAAAAATAAATTATTTGCTGGCTATTTAAGCGTGCCAGTTATGCTACATATTAATACCACACCTGGTAACAAAAAAGGATTCAGTTTTAGTGCGGGCGTAAGCGCAGGTTATTTAGTAGGCAGTAGGGTTAAACAAAAAAGTGCAGAACGTGGCAAACAAAAATACAAAGGTGATTTTGACCTATCGCCATTTAGAACCGCAGTTATTGGTGAACTAGGTATTGGACCCGTTAAACTTTACGGCTCATACAGCTTAAATACTTTACATGAATCGTATACCAGATTAGAGCAATATCCTTTTGCAGTAGGTATACGTTTTAGCAATTGGTAATAGTAAAATACTACATCATTAAAAAGCGGCCCACTGTCATATACCACTTACTCTTTTCATTTTTACAAAGGCTCTGATGTCCACTCTGTAAATATTTAATGAGTTCTTTTTGATGGCTTGCTAAATTTTTAAATATCTGATGTGTTTCTGATTCAGTAACACGCGGATCTGTAACACCCCACTGCAACAGGACTGGACAATTAATAGCAGCAGCGTCCTTTTGTGGTTGGTAATTAAAAGCCCAAGCACCCAGTTCTACGCCTCCCCAAAAAGTAAGTAAAGTACTTAATGGCTCTGTGGGAAGCTGCATGGTACGCATGCGGCCCGCCACTGCATCTTGTAATGTTGCAAAAGGCATTTCTAAAATTACTTTAGAAGGTTTTAAACCAAATTCAGATACTGCTTTTGTAATGGTTGCCGCACCCATAGAAATTCCATAGAGTACAATATTTTTTTCCTTTGTTGCAAGCACATAATCATACACTGCTTTTACATCGCGCGCTTCATACATGCCAATAGAGGTTGTAGATCCTTCACTATTGCCGTGCGCTCTAAAATCTGTTACAATAATATGATAACCCATTTCATGAAAAGCCGTAGCTTCTGTAATGATGCCACTTTTGCTACTTCCATGTCCATGAAACATAAGTACCGTGCCACGTGGAATTTTTCCATTACTAGTATCAGCAGCTGCATACCAGCTTTCTAAATGTACACTATCCTGGGTTGTAATATTTACGGTATCATGCGCTACCAAAAAAGAATCTACCACTTTACTTTTGGGATATTGTACACCAAAAAAGATAGCGCTTGCTTTTTCTGAAGCAGACATTTCTGAAGGCTTTTTTGGCTTTGGCGCATCTGCATAAAAATGGGTAAACTTATAGGCCTGAAAAGCGGCAATAATATTGATAAAAATAAATACAGCTAGTACGGTGTAGCCAATTCTTTTAGCCCATTTTTTTAACATAGTGTGAAGTTTAAATTGTTGTTGCCCCAAAGTATGGTTGAAGTGCAGCTGGTATATTGATGCCCGCCGCAGTTTGATGATTTTCTAATAAGCAAGCTAATATTCTTGGAAGCGCTAATGAACTACCATTTAAAGAATGTGCGAATTGCATCTTACCATTTTCATCTTTAAATCTGCATTTTAAACGGTTGGTTTGGTAGGCTTCAAAATTAGAAACACTACTTACTTCTAACCAGCGTTCTTGTGCTGCACTATAGACTTCAAAATCATACGTAATAGCACTTGCAAAACCCATATCGCCACCACAAAGTCTTAATATGCGGTAAGGTAGTTCTAAAGAAGCCACTAGTTTTTCTACGTGTGCTACCATTTCATCAAGCACAGCATAGCTTGTACTAGGTTCTACGATTTGTATGATTTCAACTTTTTCAAATTGATGTAAGCGGTTTAGTCCTCTCACGTCTTTCCCATAGCTACCTGCTTCTCTTCTAAAACATGGAGAATACGCAGTCATTTTAATCGGAAATTCTTCTGGCTTAACAATCACGTCGCGGTATACATTGGTTACCGGAACTTCCGCAGTTGGAATCATATAAAAATCATCCGCTGGCATATAATAC
>CANEWV010000112.1 GCA_947442905.1 Chitinophagaceae bacterium
AACAGTGCAACCATAATATTTTTGCTTTCAATTCGGCCACACACTCTGGTGATGGATTTTTTTTATGGGCCGGCCAAACCACTATGGATACTGGGCTTGGCGGCTGTAACGATAATTTTATTTATGGAAATGATTTTTCGTACGCACCTACCAATGGCGTAGAAGTTACGTTTAGTAGCAACCTCATCATGAAAAATACCATTACCAATTGTGACCATGGCGTATGGGGTGGTTATAGTTTTGAAACAGATATTACTGACAATATTTTTTCAGATAACAGAATTGCCATTGCAATAGAGCACGGACAAAATATAAATATTGCGCTCAATAATTTTAAAGGAGATAAAACCGGCATTAAACTATGGTCGCGCGAAAAGCAACCTGCTGACTGGAAATATCCTCAACTAAAAAACACAGAAAGTAAAAACTACTATATCGCTACCAATAGTTTTGACAACAACAATACGGTATATGATATTATGGGTACGGATAGTATTTACTTAAGTGGCAATACCAAAACTAATACCGGACAGCATTATAAACTTGGTGAGCGTATTCATGAAATGGATTCCACCAAAGAAAATGAAGAAGTAGGACTCGATTACGCCATCGACAAACGCTTACAAAAAGTAAAAGCAACCAGTACCCCACTCACCCATTTTAGACATGGGTTAGAAGAAATGCGCATTACAAATTGGGGCCCTTATAATTTTGAGTATCCACTTATATGGCTTACAAACATTGACAGCACTGGGCTTTACCATTTTGAAGTACTGGGTAACATAGCAGCTAGCTGGCGTTTACAAAGCATTAGCGGCTTTAGCATTTTAGATAGTTTGGCGGGCGTTTTTCCTGCAACATTTACTGCTATGCCAACAAGCAATTTAAATGCAGTACCAGCCACTAAACAGATTGTATTTGAATACACCGGACCTGATTACAAAAATGTATTTGGGGAAACTAAAAAAACGGGAAGCCTTTTTAAATACGTTCAAAAACCTTGATAGCGCTTTAATCCACCCCTGCCTCTACTGCTTTAAACGTAAAATATTTTTGCATGAAATAACTAAAGGCAACCACAAAAACGGTGGTTGCTAATTTTGATAGTGTGGCATACCAACCCAACACTTCTACAAAGAGTTTTAGAAAAATATAGTTTAAAATAAGGCAACCAAGTACCACTATAAAATAACGGAACAACTGCACTTTTTTGGCTACCGATGTTTCTTGGAAAACAACATATCTACTAAGGTAAAACCCAATTGGAAAGGTTACCAAAAAGGCCGATAAAAACGAGGCAATATGGGGGCTAATAGTTAGCCAGCCAATATGCTGGGGCTCTTTATGAAACAAGTAATTATAACTCACAAAAAATAACCCGATATCCAAAACGGTATTAAAGCCACCACAAGCCGCATACCTAAAGGTTTGATGGGGCATGATGCGCCTAAAGAGGGGATAAAACAAATCTACTAGCTGTAAGATCCCTCCGCGGATATGTTCGTGCAGCTTTTGCATACTAGTGGACGAAGGTAGCCCTTAATTAATTACTTTTACAACGGCCAAACAAATAGATATTCATGCATCTTGTAGATCAACTCAAAAAAGCAGCGTCAGAAGCCCTTTTTAGCTTATACCAGGTATCGGTACCTCCAAGTGCCATTTTAGTAAATGCCACAAAGCCAGAATTTGAAGGCAACTATACCGTTGTACTATTTGCTTTTGTAAAAGAATTAAAACTATCTCCTGATACACTTGGTGAAGCGCTGGGTAATCATTTAGTACATACACACCCTCATTTATTTACAGCACACAATACCATCAAAGGATTTTTAAACCTAACCATTGCAGATGCTTTTTGGCATGGGTTTATTAATAACCAAACCGCTGGTCAAACAACTACTGCTCCTACTGTAAAAACAGTGATGGTAGAATACTCTTCGCCAAACACCAATAAACCACTTCACCTTGGGCATTTACGCAACAATTTTTTAGGTTGGAGTATTGCAGCCATTTTAGAAGCGGCGGGTAATAAAGTGGTTAAAACTTGTATCGTTAATGACAGAGGGATTCATATTTGTAAGAGTATGATTGCTTGGCAATTGTTTGCAAATGGTGCAACACCAAGTTCGACGGGTAAAAAAGGCGATCATTTTGTAGGTGATTATTATGTAAAATTTAATGACGCGTACAAAGAAGAGGTTGCTGGATTAGTTGCTGGTGGCATGACCACCGAGCTTGCAGAAAAAGAAGCGCCCATTATGAAAGCGACCCAAAAAATGTTATTGGACTGGGAAGCTGGAGACCCTGCTGTGCTTGAGTTGTGGCGTAATATGAATGGATGGGTATATGAAGGTTTTGACGTAACCTATAAAAGTATTGGAAGCGATTTTGATAAAACATACTATGAGAGTGAAACCTATTTACTTGGCAAAGACCTGGTAGAATATGGCCTCACTAAAAATGTATTTTACAAAAAAGAAGACAGTAGTGTATGGATTGATTTAACTACCGATGGCCTTGACGAAAAATTAGTGCAACGAAAAGATGGCACATCGGTGTATATCACTCAAGACATTGGACTTGCACAAACCAAGCAAAAAGAATTTAACGCAGATCAAAGTATTTATGTGGTTGGCGACGAACAAAATTATCACTTTAAAGTGCTAAAATTAATTTGTCAGAAACTGGCATTACCTGCTGCCGATGGTATTTATCATTTAAGTTATGGCATGGTGGAATTACCTACGGGTAAAATGAAAAGTAGAGAAGGCACCGTTGTAGATGCCGATGATTTAGTGGCCGCCATGATTGATATTGCCAAACAAAAAACAGAAGAGCTTGGTAAGGTTAAAGATTTTACAGCAGCAGAATTAGAAACCTTATATCATACCATAGGACTTGGTGCCCTTAAATTTTTCTTATTAAGAGTAGACCCTAAAAAGAAAATGATCTTTAATCCAGAAGAGAGTATCGATTTTCATGGATTTACTGGACCATTTATACAGTACACACACGCAAGGATTAAAAGTATTTTAAGAAAGGCAGAAAGCGCCACTAAAGCGGAGTATACAGGAACCACTACCCCACTATTGCCGCTCGAAAAAGAAGTAACCATACAGTTGGAGCAGTTTACGAGCATGCTAGAAGACGCTGCAACAGCATTTGACCCTTCTAAAGTGGCGATATTTATATTTAACCTAGCCAAAACATTTAACGCTTTATACGCGGAGCATTCTATCACAAATGCAGAAACCGAAGAAAAGAAAATACTCAGGTTGCAGCTGGCAGCCCTAACCGCCAAAACCCTTAAAACGGGTATGGGTGTATTAGGCATACCTGTTCCGGAAAGAATGTAAATACCCTTGTAACTGTAAATTTTAGCGCGAAATTTTGCGCTTTTACTATACATTTGCATCCCCAAAAAGCCTGCGGAGGTGGCGAAATTGGTAGACGCACTACCTTGAGGTGGTAGCGCCTTTTACCGGGCGTGGGAGTTCGAATCTCCTCTTCCGCACAAACCCAGACCCGTTCTGGGTTTTTTGTTTCATAGATCGTTCGTACATTGAAAAAAAATACAAAAATGGCTGATTTCATAATTCATTGTCCTAAGTGCAACCACGCGTTTGAACCTGGTGATTCTATTAGAGAAGAAGTGCAAAATGAACTGCGCGGACAAATGAAGGAATGGCAAAAACAAAAAGAAATTGAAACGGCTGCACTCATAGACGCGGAGAAAAAAAAGATGCATGCCGAACTCGAAAACAATCTCAAAAAAAATATTGCATCGGAGTATGAAGCGCAGTTACAGCAGTTTCAAAAAAATGCTGCCGACGCAGAAATAAAACTAAACGCGGCCCGCGCCAAAGAAGTTGCGTTTTTACAAAAAGAGCAGGACCTCAAAACAAAAGAAGCAGAATTAGAAGTTACCCTCCAAAGACAATTATTAGAAGAGCGTGGCAAATTACAAGAGCAACTAGCAAAAGAAGAAGCTGAAAAAAACAACCTGAAAGAACAGCAATTTGCCATGCGCACCAAAGAATTAGAAAAGCAAATTGAAGACCAGAAAAAATTGGTAGAAGAAATGCGCCGTAAACAAGAACAAGGCAGCATGCAACTACAAGGTGAAGTGCAAGAGTTAATGCTCGAAGAATTATTACAAACAACATTCCCTTTTGATAAAATTGAAGAAGTAGGCAAAGGCGTGAGAGGTGCCGATTGTATTCAAACGGTGCGAAATCAATTTGGTAGCGAGTCGGGTAAAATTATTTATGAAAGCAAGCGTACCAAAGACTTTGCCAACGACTGGATTGAAAAATTAAAATCAGATATGCGCACACTTGGTGCCGATGTTGCCATCATTGTTACCCAAACACTTCCCAAAGACATGGACCGTTTTGGAGAAAAAGACGGCGTATACATTTGTACGTTTACCGAAGTAAGAAGTGTGGCCCTCCTACTACGCAACGCTTTACTAAAAATTGCAGAAGCTAAAAAAAGCCAAGAAAACAAAGGTGATAAAATGGTGATGCTCTACGATTATTTAATAAGCTCCGAATTTAGCGAGCAGTGGAAAGCCATTAGAGAAGGCTTTATGAGCATGAAACTGAGTATTCAAAAAGAGCGTGACATGATGGAAAAACTTTGGAAGTCTCGCGAAAAACAACTCGAAAAAGTATTACTCAATGCTGCGCATATTAAAGGATCGGTAGAAGGTATTGCCGGTGCCGACGCTGTAAATTTAAGCATCACCAGTTCCGATGATGATGCACTTTTACTCGAGTAAAAAATATTTGAATTACTATTTGCTACACACCCATACCAAACAAATGGTATCAAGCACTTTGAAATGTAACTCGAGCGGATGCTCGGTGCCATCTTTTTCTATAAACCTTGCCGGCAAAATTCCGTCTTGCGCTACTGGCATTTGATCCAATATCATTTGCTCGCTAAAATCTATATTGCCTATTCCCCACCACTTAAAAATGGCTTCCTTAGCAGACCAAATGATAGTAAGCTGCGCCGTAAGCGTGAGTATTTCTGAAGCGTTTTTCTCCAACATTTCATGCTCCGATGCATGTAAAAATTTGTGCCTGATCCGGTGCACTCTTTCGGTAATGGTTTCGATATCGATGCCAACCCGCTGGGTGCTACTTACCAGGGCAGCCGCAAACTGGGTGCAATGGGAAATAGAAAACTGAAAAGAGCCGTCAGGTAAAAAAGGCTTTTTGGACGCCGCAATAGCAATGGCCGCCTTATCAAAACCAGGGAACAAAAAAGAGAGCAAAAAGCGTCCACCAAGGTGTTGTAGCCTTTTTTGCGGGTGCACAATCTCTGTAAAACCACCAAAAAAAGACTCCTCTTCCTGCAAATACCAAATGGCAAGGCGGGTGCTGTCGTTAATATTTTGTTGATAAAAGAGTGGCATCTTACAATAATAGCGGTTTAGTTTGCAGATTTAAGATTTATTTGCATTCCAACCATAAATAAACACAAAAATGATTCTGACAGACAAGCGTATTTTAGAAGAAATGGAGAAAGGGACGATCAAAGTTGAGCCTTATAACCGCGCAGATTTAGGTAGTAATAGTTATGATGTTCACCTTGGTAGCACCATGGCGCTTTATGTAGATGAAGTACTCGATGCTAAAAAGCATAATACCATAGAATATTTTGAAATCCCCGACGAAGGCATTGTTCTTGAGCCTAGTAAATTTTATTTAGGGGTTACACTTGAATACACAGAAACACATGCACACGTTCCATTTTTAGAAGGTAAATCTTCTACGGGTCGTTTGGGTATCGACATCCATGCAACGGCCGGTAAAGGTGACGTAGGATTTTGTGGTAACTGGACCTTAGAAATTTCTTGCAAGCAACCCGTGCGTGTCTACAAGGGCATGCCAATTGGGCAACTCATTTATTTCCCGGTGGATGGTGACATTGAAGTGAAGTACAACCAAAAGTCTAACGCAAAATACTCAGGTCAGCCCAACAAGCCTATCGAGAGTATGATGTGGAAGAATAAGTTTTAATGCGCGGTTTAATGCGTGTTTAATTTATTATTTGTTCAGCCACCAGAT
>CANEWV010000113.1 GCA_947442905.1 Chitinophagaceae bacterium
CAAATTTATCACCACTTTGTAGACCATACCCCAATGGAATTACCAGAAGGATTTTTAAAGCGTTGGTTACAAACAGGTGGCGAAAAACCAAAAACAGAAGCAGAAGCGGAGGCAGATTATCCAAGCTTTGCTGGTCAATTAAAATGGACACTTGTAAGTAGCAAATTAGCTGCCGATAATAAAATTGAAGTAATGCCTGACGATATCCGTGATTTTGCGAAGCAGCAATTGTTTAGCTACATGGGTGGTCAATTAGGTGCGCTAGGTGACAACCAACAATGGGTAGAAGATTATGCAAACCGCATGATGCAAGACCGCAAATTTGTGGAGGATAGCTACCACCGTATTAGCACCGAAAAATTATTTGGCATCATTGAAACACAAGTAACTGCCAAAGAAGAAAGCATTAGTGCCGAAGATTTTGCGAAAAAATTGCACAATCACCACCACTAATCTCATAAAACATAGAGAAAAGCTGGGGTAACCCGGCTTTTTTTATGAAAAGCAAATAACTTATCTTCAAAGCGAAATTAAAAGTATATGAATCTAGGAAAAGAATTTGAGCAATATGCTATAAAACACCGCGGTATTAGTAGTGCCACTTTGCATAATTACCAGCAGGTAACAAACCTTACCCCATACATTATTGAGGAGCGCCCAATGAACGTGGCAAGCATGGATGTATTTTCACGTTTAATGATGGACCGTATTATATTTTTAGGCGAAGGCATCAACGATTATGTTGCCAATATTGTAACAGCTCAATTGTTGTTTTTAGAAAGCACTGATCGTACCCGCGATATTCAAATGTATATCAATAGCCCAGGTGGAAGCGTTTATGCAGGTCTTGGCATTTATGATACTATGCAATTTATTGGACCAGACGTGGCAACTATTTGTACTGGTATGGCTGCAAGCATGGGTCAAATTTTATTGTGCGCTGGTGTTAAAGGAAAGCGTACTGCTTTAAAGCATAGCCGCATTATGATGCACCAACCAAGTGGCGCCATTGGTGGTCAAGCAACTGACATTGAAATCACTGCGCGCGAAATTAAAAAATTAAGATCCGAATTATACGCAATTACTGCGCATCATACTGGCAAAGACGAGGCTACTATTGCAAAAGATAGTGATAGAGATTTTTGGATGACCGCCGCAGATGCAAAAGAATATGGACTGGTAGATGAAGTTTTATTAACCAACCCACGCAAAGAAAATAAATAACAACGCCATGACAGACTTAAAATATATTGTAAATCCTTACTTAATGGAAGACGAGGAAGAATCTGTGAAAGAAGACAAGCCAGTAAACAATGGCATGCTCATGAAAAAAATGGAAAAACTTTTCTTTGAAAAGAGGGCCGTTTATTTATGGGGCGTTGTAGATGATCATTCTGCAAAAGATGTCGTAAACAAATTATTGTTACTAGATGCAGACAAGCCAGGCGCCGAAATTAAATTTTATATCAATAGCCCTGGGGGTATTGTAACAAGTGGCATGGTGATGTACGATACCATGAAACTCATTCAGAGCCCTGTGTCTACTATTTGTATGGGACTTGCGGCTAGCATGGGCTCTATTTTACTCAGTGCAGGTGCCAAAGGCAAGCGTTATATTTATCCGCACGGCGAAGTGATGATTCACCAGCCAAGCCTTGGTGGTTATATGAAAGGTACTAGTGCCGATATTGAAATTCAGGCCGAACAAATTATAAAAACAAAAGCAATTGGTGCGCGCATTTTAGCAGAAAACTGTGGCAAAACAGTAGATCAAATTATGAAAGACTTTAATCGTGATTATTGGATGGATGCGAAAGAAGCCGTGGCGTATGGTATTGTGGATAGTGTACTAGAAAAGATATAAGGAGCAACCGTTTTATGGCAAAAGCAAATCAATTAACCTGTTCTTTTTGTGGAAGAAGCCGTGATGAGGTAAAAATTCTTATTGCAGGGCAAAACTCACACATTTGTGAAAACTGTGTGGAGCATGCCCAAGAGATTATAGCACAAGAAGTAACTGTTAAAAAAGAAGGTGACAAAGGTAATTTCAAACTCAATGTTCGGAGGCCATTAGAAATAAAAAAGTTTTTAGACGAGTACATTATTGGACAAGACGATGCTAAAAAGATTTTATCGGTAGCGGTATACAATCACTTTAAGCGTGTGGCACAAAAGCCACAAGCAGATGATGTAGAAATTGAGAAGAGTAATATTATTATGGTGGGCGAAACCGGAACTGGAAAAACATTACTCGCTAAAACTATCGCCAGAATTTTAAACGTTCCGTTTGCAATTGTAGATGCTACCGTTTTTACAGAAGCCGGATACGTAGGTGAAGATGTTGAAAGTATGCTCACGCGTTTATTGCAAAATTGTGATTACGATGTGGCAGCTGCCGAAAGAGGTATTGTATACGTAGATGAAATTGATAAAATTGCGCGTAAAGGAGATAATCCATCAATTACGCGTGATGTAAGTGGCGAAGGGGTTCAGCAAGGTTTATTAAAAATGCTTGAAGGCACCGAAGCCCTCGTACCACCACAAGGAGGCCGCAAGCACCCCGAACAAAAAATGATTAAAGTAGACACTAAAAATATTTTATTTATTTGCGGTGGCGCTTTTGATGGCATCGATAAAGTAATCGCAAGGCGTATCAATACCAACGCCATTGGATTTAGCGTTAATAAAGATGAGCAGGAAAACGCAAGAAAAAATTTACTACAATTTATCAATGCGCAAGACTTAAAAAGTTTTGGACTCATTCCTGAATTATTGGGAAGACTTCCTGTAGTAACACACCTTGAGCCACTTGATGCTGGTATCTTACGCAGCATTTTGACAGAACCTAAAAACTCGTTACTCAAACAGTACAACCGTCTATTTGAACTAGAAGGCATTGAACTTATTATTGAAGAAGAAGTATTTGACTTTATGGTAGGCAAGGCCATGGAATACAAACTTGGCGCAAGAGGCCTTAGAAGTATTTGCGAAAGTATTTTAACAGACGCTATGTTTGAACTTCCAGGTACCGATACCAAAAAATTTACTGTAACCCTTAACTACGCAGAACAAAAGTTTAGCAAAAGTAAACTGAGTTCTTTAAAAGTTGCTTAAAACAAATTGATATGAACGAATTAGTAGAACGCCTAGTTAACGAAGCGGCCTTAACACCAGAGCAAGCACAGCAAGCCATTGTAACCATTGCAGGTTTCGTAAAAGAAAAATTTCCAATGCTTGGTGGCGCTGTAGATCAAATATTTTCGGCAGGTAATAAAGACTAGCCTACAACATATTTAGTACCGTATCCATAATTTCGGTTTTGGTAATAGGAATACCCATTACCTTGTTGTATCCTTTTGCATCCACTAAATACTGGTCTCTTATTATTTTTATGAGTTGACCATTATTAAGTTCAGGAACGAGTACTTTATCAAATTCTGCAATAATACTTCCTAAATTTTTTGGAAACGGACGCATGTATTTAATGTGCGCATGACTTACCGCGTGTCCTGCTGCTTGTAATTCTGTAACCGCTGTTTTAATCGCACCATAGGTAGAACCCCAACCTAACACAAGTACTTTTCCAGTAGCTGGGCCACTATCTAATTGTTGAAGCGGAATATAATCTGCGATCTTATCTACTTTGGCCTGACGGGTGTTCACCATATGCTGGTGATTTTCCGGATCATAACTTACATTACCCGTGATATCCTGCTTTTCGATGCCACCAATACGGTGTTCAAAACCTGCCGTTCCAGGAACAGCCCATGGTCGTACTAATTTTTCATCTCTTTTATACGGCATGAATTTTGTTTCACCTTCATCAAGTGTTGTTTTAAAACTTACTTGTATAGGCTGCAAATCTGCGGCAACAGGAAACTTCCAAGGCTCCGCACCATTGGCAATATAACCATCACTCAATAAAATAACCGGCGTCATATGTTGCACAGCAATGCGCACTGCTTCGTAGGCTGCATCAAAACAATCGCTGGGTGTAGAAGATGCTATAATGGGCATTGGACACTCGCCGTTTCGACCATAATAAGCTTGCAACAAATCACTTTGCTCTGTTTTGGTTGGAAGCCCTGTTGATGGGCCACCGCGCTGAATATTAATGATCACAAGTGGAATCTCTAACATCACTGCAAGACCCATCGCTTCTGTTTTAAGTGCCATGCCCGGCCCCGAAGTAGTGGTTATGCCAATAGAGCCGCCATAACTAGCGCCAATGGCTGCCGATATACCAGCAATTTCATCTTCGGCCTGAAATGTTTTAATCCCAAAAGCCTTGTGCTTACTGAGTTCGTGTAAAATATCGGAAGCCGGCGTGATCGGATACGTACCTAAAAAAATGGGTAAGCCAGATTTTTCACTAGCCGCAATTAAACCCATCGAAAGTGCCTGGTTACCCATGATACTTCGGTAGGTTCCTGGAATCATTTTTGCCTTTTCTACCCGGTAACGACTGGAAAAAGTTTCGGTGGTATCACCATAATTAAAACCTGCTTGCAATACTTTGATATTGCTTTGCAGGATGGTATCTTTTTTACCAAATTTTTCATTTAAAAATAAAATGGTGTTGTCTAAATTTCTATTGTACATCCAATAAATAAGACCCAGTACAAACATATTTTTTGCACGGTCTCTTTCTTTGGTGCCGAGGTCTGTAAAATCTTTTAGTGCCTCACGCGTAAGTTTAGTAATATCTACTTTTATGAGTTCAAAACCTTCCAAACTGCAGTCCTCTAAGGGGTTCACGCCATCTGGGTAATTGGCTAAGCGTAAATTTTTTGCATCAAAACCATCTACATTGGCAATTATTTTTCCACCTTTTTTAATGGCTTTCAGGTTTACTTTTAATGCTGCAGCATTCATAGCAACGAGCACATCACAATCATCACCTGGTGTAAATACACGATCGCTTGAAAACCGAAGTTGAAAACCACTAACCCCTGGCAGTGTTCCAATTGGGGCACGAATTTCGGCGGGAAAATCCGGAAAAGTAGCCAGGTCGATTCCCAGTAATGCCGTATTATTGGTAAACTGCTGACCGGTTAATTGCATACCGTCTCCACTGTCACCAGCAAATTTAATCACGACGTCCTGTAGTAATGTTTCCTTCTTTTCCATGAGCTTCAATAATTATGGTAAAGTTACAATTTACTGAGGAGGTAGCCAATGGTTTTTTAACTGTTAAAGTATTGAAAAGAGGCTTGTAACAAAATGAATCTTATTGTATATTTGGGTAACAAAAATTAAACAACCATGGCACTATTTGAATCAGGAAATCCTACCCTTTCAGAAAAAATGTTTGATAAGGCCGGTCACGCGCAGGCTAACGAAGCAGGCACCATGTCTGTAAGAGGCACCATGAACAAATTTGGTCTTATGCTTATTGGTGTAATTGCAGGCGCTGGTTATACTTGGCATTTAATTGATCAAAACAATCCTTCGCTTGCACAAACCCTTATGATTGTGGGTGTTATAGGCGGATTAATAACAGCACTTGCTATCATATTTAAACCCAATTGGGCACCTGCACTAGCTCCTGCTTATGCCATACTTGAAGGCTTATTTTTAGGCGCAATCTCTAAAGTGTTTAACGACGCTTTTTACCCTGGAATAGTAGTTCAAGCTGTAGGCCTCACTTTTGGTGTAGCTGTTGCTATGTTTTTACTCTACAACTTTAGAATTATTAAACCTACCGAGAAGTTTAGATCTATGATCATGAGCGCCACGCTTGGTATCGCTATCTTTTATTTACTTACTTGGGTACTTGGCTTATTTGGCGTAGACGTAAGTTTTGTGAGAGATAACTCTATGCTTAGCATTGGAATTAGCTTATTTATTGTTGCCATTGCCGCCCTCAATTTAATTTTAGATTTTGATATGATTGAGCAGGGTGCCGAGAGGGGTGCTCCAAAATTTATGGAATGGTACGCAGCTTTTGGATTGATGGTAACCATCGTATGGTTATATTTAGAAATCTTAAGATTACTTAGTAAACTATCAAGCAGAGATTAATGCAAAAAAGTAA
>CANEWV010000114.1 GCA_947442905.1 Chitinophagaceae bacterium
GCAGCAGCACGGTGGTTGCGCATTACACGAAGCATGTCTTCTTTGTTTTCTTCGTACTTATCAAAAGCACCTAAAAACGAAGCCATTTCTGCAGAAGTTTTGTAAGCAATACCCGTCATGATTGCGGTGATAGCACCAGCAATACCACGCGCTTCTTCAGAATCGTATGCAATACCACTTACCATTAACATAGAACCAAGGTTGGCAAAACCTAAACCTGTTGTTCTGTAATCGTAAGACAATTGTGCTACTTCTCTAGAAGGGAACTGCGCCATTAAAATAGATACTTCGAGTACTGTCTGCCATAATCTTGTTGTGTATTCGAAACCTTCTACATCAAATGAGTTATCGTCTTCATTGAAGAATTTACGAAGGTTGATAGAAGCCAAGTTACAAGCAGTGTTGTCTAGGAACATGTACTCCGAACAAGGGTTAGAAGCATTGATACGACCACCTTTAGGGCAAGTATGCCATTCGTTAATTGTGGTATCGTATTGAGTTCCTGGATCCGCACAACGCCATGCCGCTTCAGAAATCGCATCCCATACTTTACGTGCAGGAATAGATTGCATCACACGACCATCGGTACGCGCTATTAAATCCCAATTACCATCTTCTTTTAATGCTTTAAAAAATGTATTAGGAATACGTACAGAGTTGTTTGAGTTTTGACCCGAAACAGTTGCATACGCTTCGCCTTCGTAACTATTATCATAACCAGCTGCAATAAGTGCCGCTACTTTGTTTTCTTCTTGAACTTTCCAGTTAATGAAATCCATGATTTCTGGATGGTCTAAATCCAAACAAACCATTTTAGCCGCTCTACGTGTTGTACCACCAGATTTGATAGCACCTGCAGCACGGTCTCCAATTTTAAGGAAACTCATTAAGCCGCTAGAAGAACCACCACCAGATAACTTTTCGTTTGCTCCTCTAATTTGAGAGAAGTTAGTACCTACCCCAGAACCATATTTAAAAATACGCGCTTCACGTGTCCATAAATCCATGATACCACCTTCATTAACTAAGTCGTCGCTCACGCTTAGAATGAAGCAGGCATGTGGTTGTGGGCGTTCATACGCACTTGTTGAACGCTTTAATTGTTTGTCCGTTGGATCAACATAGTAGTGACCTTGCGCACCACCTGTAATACCATAGCTCTCGTGAAGTCCGGTATTGAACCATTGTGGCGAGTTAGGCACACAAGCTTGATTTAAAATACTATATACAAGTTCTTCATAAAATACTTGCGCATCGCTCGTTGTTGCGAAATAACCATAACGCTCTCCCCATACTCTCCAACAATTTGCCATACGGTGTGCAACTTGCTTCACAGAAGTTTCTCTTCCTAGTGAACCATCCGTTTGAGGCACACCCGCTTTTCTAAAATATTTTTGTGCTAAGATATCCGTAGCAATTTGGCTCCACTGTTTAGGAACTTCTACGTTTGTCATTTCAAATACCTTTTCACCATTTGGGTTTTTGATTACGCTATCACGGTAGTCGTACTCAAATTGATCAAAAGGAGATACACCATCTTTGGTGAATCGGCGGCTAAATTGTAAGCCTTTTTTTGTGCGAGCGTTGGCCATACTGGGTGTCGATTTAAACGAATTATTTAATGGGGTCCCGAATTCATAACAAATTGTTAAGCGGTCGACGAAAATATCTTTAGCTGAGCAGAAAACAACGCCCTAAATATTAACAGGTTGTGGATAAGGAATTTGAACATTTTGAGAGTTCAAATCAGGATTGAATTTGACCCATTTTCCCCCAAATGTTAGCAACAAAAAAAATAATATTGGGGTTGTATTGAGGTTTTTCCCTTAATAAATACAAGGGTTTTAAGGCTTTTTTGCATGAGTCATTGAAAATGAAGGAGTAAGGAACCGCTAAGATGGTAAAAACAACAAACAAATGACCGATTATTGCTTTTAACAAAAACTTTTCTGCATTTTTGCAGGACTACTATTGTACCACTTCATGAACCCAAACGTTTATTTACAGCTACTGGAATCAAAAAAAGCAGGTCGCCCGCTTTTTACGGTTCTAATAGACCCCGATAAGGTAGATGCTAAAAGCCTAGAGCATTTGGTACATCTGGGTTTGGAGGCAAAAGTAGACTACTTTTTTGTAGGCGGAAGCCTTGTGATTTCCAATCATTTAGATGCTTGTATTCAGCAAATTAAAGCTGCCTGCCATATCCCAGTTATCTTATTTCCAGGATCCCCATCGCAGGTGTCCAAATACGCAGACGCCTTACTATACTTGTCTTTGATATCAGGCCGTAACCCCGAATTACTCATTGGACAGCACGTAATTAGTGCCCCATTTGTAAAAAAATCAGGCCTCGAAATCATGCCAACGGGCTATATGGTGATTGATGGTGGTGCACCTACCACGGTTTCCTACATTTCAAATGCAGCGCCTATTCCATCCAATAAACATGAAATCGCTATGTGTACGGCTATGGCAGGCGAAATGCTTGGCATGAAACTCATATACATGGATGCAGGCAGTGGCGCTCAAACGCCCATTACGGAGGCAATGATTAGCGCTGTAGCCGCTTCTATTAACATCCCACTGATTGTAGGTGGCGGTATCACAGATCCTGAAAAAGCATACCTAAACTGTAAAGCAGGCGCCAATATGATTGTTATTGGTAATGCCATCGAAAAAGACCCAAGCCTCATTAAAGAAATGAGTGCTGCGATTCACGCATCGGGCAAAATAACTGCGGAATAAACATTCGATTTTCTGGTATTTAACGCAGATTTTAATGCATTGTCAAATCTGCGGGGAATACATAGTCATGTTGTAACTTAACATCATATGTTGCGGTTGTGAATGATCCATTACACATTTATTTGATAACGTAAACCAACCCCCTATGCGAATCAACAACATGTTACCGGTTACCCTGTTTGCAGTAAGCCTATTTTTAGCAAGTAGCATCTGCGCACAAACAAATACAAATAAAAGTTCATTCAAACCTAAGCCCAGTTACGCAGCACACTTATCTGTGGGACAAGTACTTTTTGGCACTGGTGATGTAAGAGGTTACGGAATTTTAGTAGCGGTAGAAAAATCTGTTTTTAAAAAATCGGTACGCCCTTTTCCAACCTTTCAAGTTGGCTTTGGCCTCAATTTTGAAACAGGTATTAGAAAGCCAATAAATATTTTATACCCCAGTGGTGTTTTTGAAGAATCTAGTTATGGACAAACCAGCAAAACATCGGGCTGGGCTACCTTTAAATATCACCCCTTTAAACATTCGATGGATGGTTTTAGTGTGACAGTTGGTCCAACATTAGGCATTACACAAGCTACTTCCGAAAAAAGTGTAGGCTTTAGTTACGATCCATTTTTAGGCGTCATTCGAAAATCAGTACTCGCAACAGAAAATCATTTTGGCATGGGCTACCGCATTGCGGTGCAACAACAGTTTGCTATAAAGGATCATTTGTTTATTGGTTTTCGTGCCGATTTTTCAAACGATGTATACGGCGATATCAATACTTTTTTAGGTGGCGGCATCAGTTATAAATTTTAAAAAAGAGTTCGTAATTGTTATAGTCAAATACCGGCCCGTTGGGCCGGTATTTTTTTACCCCATAATTTTTTTACCCCCATAAAAAATCTTGCTCCCATAAAAAAATTACCGCTGCGGAAAATATCAGAACTAATGCGCAATCTTATCATACAACCGCTATGATTTAATTTATGCGGTTTCACGTAACATCAACAGCTGTTTAATTGAATAGGTTACACTAGATAGCTATCCAACCCTATTCTCTTCACTTTAAATTAAGCACTATGTTATTGAACGTAAAAAAAGGCTTGCTTGCGCTTACACTGCTAACTGCTGTTATCGGTTGCAAAAAAAATACAATCGACTACCAAAATGGCGGCGTCGATGAAAGCAAAGTATACCAAAAACCAATTACCTATGACCAAATTTTACTCGTTAGTAACCTCGAAAAAATCACCCTGATTTTAGAAGACCTCTACAAAGAAAAAAAGAACCTTAAACTGGTTAATGCGTCCATTTATGCAAAAGCCTACACCGACGAATCGGTTTTATTAAAAGACCTCATTAACCCCATGCATAGTATCCTGCCAGGCAATAAAAAATTTGTTGAACTGTGCAGTAAATGGAACGTGAGCTTACAAGATTTTTCGGAAGCATTTTGGAAAGCCGCGCGCGTCAAAAACGACACCCAATTACTTGACTTTTTAAACTTCGTTCAAAATAAACACCTTGCGTTACAAAACTTGAGTAATGGACTAATAGGTGTCAATGATCAAGATAAAAATTACGATGTTAGCATTTACTTCCCTTACAGTGCCGAATTTGACATTAGTGCAAGTGGTGATAATTATGGACCAGTTGCCAGTTTAGTGGCCGCCAGCGCAGAAGCGGACGAAGCACTGGGTTTTCAACCTTACTATAGTGGTGGTGCTTTAGTTGAATACCGCCCTGTTGTTGTCAACGACGACTATGTATTTTCCCATCCTACCCATATTGTAGGTGTTAATGGTATCGAACCTTACCAAACACAGGACGCTGCTTTAAATCCGCCAACGGTTACAACACCTCCAAATGTTAACCGGGTGTATATAGGTGACGCTATTTGCAAAACACAGTATGACAGGCTTATTAGCTTTACTTCCAATGGCGGTGGTTCAGAAATTAACTATTGCAGGGCAAGTGGTTACTTAAAATTAGTGGGGCACCAAATCACAGAATTTGAAGACAAAACATCGGTCAAATTTGAACGCGGTACCATTCGTAAAAAACAATGGTTAAGGGTTTATGCGGTTTGGGACGCAGACTGGGTGGCTGAAAATAAGGAACAGGTTTTTGCTATCTACGAAGACGATAACAATGCAGAAATCACATTTACCGGCTCTCTTAGCACAACCGTAAGAGTTGCAACAGGAACAAACGTAGAAGGCAGTATCGACTACCAAATTAAAAGAAGCTCTCAAGACGACATTATCAAGCAACTAAAAATATCGCGTGTCTCTTATTTTGCAGGCGCCCTTAGAAATCAAGGATGGGGATTTGGTAATGATAAATCATTTTTACCGGCCTCAGCAGTTAATGGATGGCCTTATTATGACGCCGTACCAGAGGGCGGTGCCAACGTGGGCTGGACCTGGCCTTATGACGGGTATTAATAGAAAATAAAAATGATCAAATAACTAACAAGCCAACCCCAGTACTAGTAACCATCCTTATTCGCTGGGTACAAAATAGTAGTAAGGTTGGCTTGTTTTCTATTTTAAATCAGAAGTATTAACGCGCGTTGGCGTGTCTTTACCACTTACAATACCACGTGCACTGAGTGCAATGGCCTTAATAATTCTTGTCATGTTACCTATATCAATCGTACCTATTTCATCGGTTGCTTTATGGTAGTACGGGTCGGTATCAATTTTAGTAGTAGAAATGGTATGCGCTGGAACACCTAGTCTAGCAAGGGTTGCATTGTCTGATCGGTAAAATAAATTTTGAGCAGGGTACGGATCTGGATAAAACGTAAAATCAGTACCTTCTAAATTCGCTTGCAAAATTTTACCCATATCAGTTTTTTCATAGCCAGTAATAAACGCCGAGTTTTTACCCCACTTACTTTCTGAACCTATCATTTCTAAATTAAACATGGCCATTACTTTAGCTGGATCCAATTGATTTGAAAAATAAGTAGCACCAAAGCCACCCACTTCTTCTGCGGTAAAGGCAGCAAATACAAGTGTACGCTCGTTGTTGTTTAACGCTTTAAAATATTTTGCCAATACCATCATAGCAGTAGTGCCCGCTGCATCATCATTTGCACCATTAAAAATTGAATCGGCTACAACGTTGCCATTTCTATCTTTACTGGTAATGCCCAAATGATCATAATGGCCACTAAAAATTACGATTTCATCAGGTCTAGATTTTCCAGGAAGCACACCCACCACATTGGCCAGTGGCATTTCAGTAATTTCATGCTTGGCTTCAATACTATAGCTAGC
>CANEWV010000115.1 GCA_947442905.1 Chitinophagaceae bacterium
CGGTACACCAAAGCGATTAACCAATCATAATTTTGTGGAAGCGATGCCAGCATGGAATCCGAATGGAACTGCGCTTGCTTTTGTAACATGGAATGATAATGAAGGAGGTTGTTTATACACGGTTAATGCAGATGGATCGAATGTAAAAAAGATTAGCACAGAAGCTGCATATTATGCACAACCAGCTTGGAGTTACAATAACCGTATTGCTTATTTTAAAGCCCCTAACAGAATATTTAAAGAAGCAGAATCTCCATCTTACAATGGTTCTGAAGCAGTTATTAATTGGATTGAACCAACAGGCGGCACAGAGCATTTTATTGATAATGCAAATGGTAGAGGTAATATTCATTTTACCACTAATACAGAACGCGTATTTTTAAATGGTGGTGGCGGTACTTTATTATCTATCAGATGGGATGGTACCGATAGCAAAACAATTGCAAGGGTTTCAGGTATTACAACCTACGGATCCGTTGCAGAGGCTGATCATGATTATGTAATGGGTAAATCTAGAGCCAATTTAGATCCTGTTAATAATTGTATGCTTTCAGAATCGGCAGGTGAAAAAGAGCCACAACAAATGCCAAGCTCTGCAGATATTATTTTAATGGCACCAAAAGGTGATCTAGCCCTTGCTCAAGTTAACAACAACGTTTATGTTGTTACAATTCCAGAAGCAGGTAAAACCCCGTCTATTTCTGTAGCGTCTCCACAAAATAGTAGTTTCCCTTCGCGTCAATTAACTGAAATTGGTGGTGAGTTTCCAGCATGGGAAGCAAACGGTAAAAAAGCGCATTGGAGTTTAGGAAATGGCCACTGGGTATATGATGTAGAGCGTGCTAAATTTGTAGAAGACTCTGTTAAAACAGCAAAAAAATCAGAAACAAAAAGAATCTCTGATAGTACTGCAGCTTTAAAATTAGCTGGCCCAGCTGCAAAAAAATTAGCTGATTCATTAGTAGCGATTGCAAAGGCTGATACTGTAAAAGTAAAAGCGGATAGTATCTATAATGCCGAGCTAAAGAAGAAAGAAAAATATGCGCCACAGGAATCACAGGTAAAAGTTTTCTACCAAAAAGATATTCCTTCTGGAACTATTTTATTTAAAAATGCAAGAATCATTACCATGCGTGGTGATGAAGTGATAGAGCGTGGCGATATTTTGGTAGTCAATAACCGCATACAATCTGTTGGAAAATCAGGAACTATTAAAGTGCCTGCAGGTACTAAAACCATTGATTGTGCGGGTAAAACCATTACTCCAGGTTTTGTTGATACCCATTCGCATATGTGGCCTTTTTGGGGATTACATAAAAACAATGTTTGGTTGTATGCAGCTAACCTTGCGTATGGTGTTACCACGACTCGTGACCCACAAACGGCTACTACCGATGTGTTAACTTATGGAGACATGGTTGATGCTGGTCAAATTCCTGGCCCAAGAATTTATAGTACAGGGCCTGGTGTAGGTTACTGGATGTATAATTTACAAAGCTATGATCAAACTAAAAAAGTTTTAGAACAGTATAGTAAATACTACAAAACACAGTACATCAAAATGTACTTAACGGGTAACAGACAAACTCGTCAGTGGATTATTATGGCATCTAAAGACCAAAAGCTAATGCCAACAACAGAAGGTGGTTTAGACTTTAAATTAAACATGACGCATATGTTAGATGGATACCCTGGTATGGAACACTCTTTACCAATTTATCCTTTGTATAAAGACGTTACCAAATCTTTTGCAACTAGTAAAATAACGTTAACGCCAACATTAATTGTTGCGTATGGTGGCCCTTGGGCAGAAAACTTTTATTACACCACAGAAAGTCCTTTACACGATCCTAAGCTTAATCGTTTTACTCCTTACGAAGAGCTCAATCAAAAAGCGGCTAGAAGAGCGGGTAGTTTAGGTGGTTGGTTTACACCAGAAGATCATGTGTTTCAAAAACATGCCGAAGGTTTAAAAAGTATTGTAGACCAAGGTGGTTTAGTAGGCGTGGGTAGTCATGGACAATTACAAGGGCTTGGATACCATTGGGAGCTTTGGAGCATTGCAAGTGGTGGTATGAAGCCACTCAATGTGCTTAAAACAGCTACCATACTTGGTGCCGAAGCACTTGGATTAGATAAAGATTTAGGAAGTATTGAATCAGGTAAATTGGCTGATTTAGTAATCATGAATGACAATCCTTTAACCAATATCAGAAATACAAACAAGATCCAATACGTGCTTAAAAATGGTCGCTTGTATGATGGTAATACACTGGATGAAGTATATCCAAATGCTAAAAAATTAGATATCAGTTCTTGGACTAAAGCTGCACCGGTTGTAAATACACCAGTAAAGCAATAGTGTAGAATGTATTCAAATAAAAAAGCGGCATCCAGTTAGTGCCGCTTTTTTTATGTGCTAAAAGGTCAAATTAATATTTAGGATGTATGCCCGTATAATTATGAGGCGTTATCTTTTTTAATTCCGCTTTAATAGCTGCACTTACTTTAAGTTTGGAAATAAATGCGTGAATCGATTTTTTATCGATGCTATTATTACCTCTGGTTAAATCTTTTAAAGCCTCGTAAGGGTTAGGGTAATTTTCACGACGTAAAATGGTTTGAATAGCTTCTGCTACAACCGCCCAATTGTTTTCTAAATCAGCTTTTAGTTTAGCTTCATTAAGCACTAGTTTACCAAGTCCTTTTTCGATAGATTTTATAGCAATGGTCATATGCGCAACCGGCGTTCCAATGTTACGTAGTACCGTAGAATCGGTTAAATCTCTTTGTAATCTGCTAACAGGTAATTTAGCGGAGAGGTGCTCTAGTAGGGCATTTGCCATGCCTAAGTTACCTTCTGCATTTTCAAAATCGATCGGGTTTACTTTATGTGGCATAGCACTAGAACCCACTTCACCTTTTTTAGTTTTTTGCTTAAAGTAATCCATCGATATGTATGTCCAAATGTCTCTAGACATGTCAATCAAAATGTTGTTGATGCGTTTTAAATTATCAAAATGAGCAGCAAAATAATCGTAGTGCTCAATTTGAGTGGTAAACTGCATACGCTGAAGCCCAAGTCTGTCCTCAACAAATTCGTTTCCAAGTTCTACCCAGTTTCTTTTAGGAAAAGCAATATGATGGGCGTTAAAATTGCCGGTAGCACCACCAAATTTAGCAGCATACGGAATATTTAAAAACAGCGCTACTTGGTTATGGATACGCTCAACAAAAACCATAAACTCTTTACCCAATTTGGTAGGAGAGGCAGGTTGGCCGTGTGTTCTAGCAAGTAAAGGAATGTTTTTCCAGGTTACGGCAAGATCTTGAATATGCTGCATTAAATTAATAAGGGCAGGCAAATAATCAAATTCCATGCTGTTTTTCCAGCTTAATGGAATGGCGGTATTGTTAATGTCTTGAGACGTTAAACCAAAATGGATCCACTCTTTTAATTCACTACAACTCACTTTGTCTAATTGTATTTTTAAAAAGTATTCAACCGCTTTAACGTCGTGGTTGGTAGTGGCTTCAATTTCTTTAATAGTTTTTGCATCCGCTTCACTAAAATTTTCTTTTAGTTCTAGTAAAAAGGCTTTTGCTTTTGCAGGTAGTTTAAAAAACTTTTTATCGGCTAAAAAAACAAAATAATCGATTTCAACAATCACCCTGTATTTAATAAGCGCAAATTCAGAGAAATATTCGTCTAATTGTTGTACTTGTTTTCTGTAACGGCCATCTATTGGCGAAATAGCGGTTAATTGACTTAATTCCATAATTTGATATCGATTAATGGGTAATTATTGTTTCTTTGCATGCAAATCTACTTCAATTGAGCAAAAAAATACGTGTTGGGGCTGTAAGTTATTTAAATACAAAGCCATTACTCTATGGTTTACAGCATCATGCCGTGTTCGAAAGTATCGAATTAATAGAAGATTATCCGGCCAATTTGGCCATAGCATTACAAGATAATGCTATAGATATTGGGCTTATACCTGTGGCGGTAATCCCTGATTTAGCGGAGTCATATATTATTTCAGATTATTGCATTGGTGCTACAGGGCCTGTTGCTTCGGTATGTATATTTAGCCAAGTACCTATAGAATCTATACAAACAGTGTATCTCGATTACCAAAGTAAAACCTCTGTAAACCTGGCCCGAATTTTATTCAAAAACTATTGGAAAAAAGACGTGTTGCTCCTAGAGGCCCCTGCCAATTTTATGGATTTAATTGATGGCACAACGGCTGCTGTAATAATAGGAGATAGGGCGCTAGATAATTACAACAGTTATCCTTACCGTTATGATTTGGCAGAAGCCTGGATGAACTATACGGATAAGCCTTTTGTATTTGCCACTTGGGTGTCTAATAAACCACTTGATGCGGTTTTTATTAAATATTTCAATGAAGCCAATAAGCTTGGAATCGAAAATATTGATACAGTAGTTGAACAACTTACACGCACAAATAATACCTACGATTTACATACTTATTTTACAAAAAATATTAGCTATAACCTAGATGCGGCTAAAAAAGAGGGGATGGCTCAGTTTTTATCTTTACTATAAATACAATTAATTAATTATAGTTTTTTGTGATTCTATTTTTAATAAATTTCCAGATATACTGAAATGACACCCTGTTTTCGGTATAAATAACTTCCTTATTGTCAATGAGTGTTTTTAAGTTATCGAGGTACCAATCTTTGTGCTTGTCAACAATGTAATTAATTAGGGCAGCTCTGTTAGGTATGGTATCGTTTGCTAGTGTAGATTTATCTGTTTGCCTATAAAATAATAAATGCTCTGGAATCACATGTACATTCCAGTTTTTTTGTGCAATTCGGATATAAAATTCCCAATCTTCGTAACCCATTTTCATGGCTTCATCATATCCGCCAACTTCATCCCACACAGTTTTTTTAACCATTGCACAGGCAGGACATTGATTGGAAAATAAAAAGTTAGCAGCGGTTCCACCTCTTGGTTTTGAACTACCTGTTTTGTTTCCAAAAAAACGGATATAACTCGTTACTACTGCTGTTTGTGGCTCTTTTTCAAATACGGCTAAAGCTTTTTCAAAAAAAGTAGTATCAAAATAATCATCGGCATCTATGGCTGCAATAAAATTTCCTTTAGCGTGTTTAGCACCGGTATTTCTAGCTGCAGACATACGTGCATTGGCCTGATGAATAACCTGAATTTGCGCGTCGTCAGATAAAGAATTTAGATAGGTAATAGTTGATTCGTCGGTAGAACCATCATTTACCACAATAATTTCAAAATCAGTAAAGGTTTGCTGCTTTAATGTAGCAATGGTTTCAGGTAAATATTTACCATCATTATAACAAGGGATAACAACACTAATGTGTGGATTTGTCATGTTTGATTGATTTACCTGTAACAAAATATATTAAGTTGAACATCGTAAATAGTACCCGTTTGTTTTTGATAAAAAGGCATGTCTAAATTATCGGCAGCCATTTTTATATAAGTTTTAAAACCTGCATTTGAAACAATCCGCAAAATGGTTTCCAATTTATAGGTTTCGATAGCTAAACCATGGTATTCGATAAACAAATGTTGCACTTTATGAAGTTCGTTTTCGATATCTTGAACAACAGGATATTCGGCACCTTCTATATCAATTTTTAATAAATCGATTTGCGTTTGATCGGCTAAAATAGTCGCTAATTTTATAGTAGGTACTTGAAAACTACTATTTCCAGTTACATCAATACTACTTGCTTCTGACCCTTTGTTATCAAACGAAATAGTTCCGTTTTCTGTCCAAACTGCTGCTCTATGAAGGGTATAATTGGTAATGCTATTTTGAGCCATATTTTTTTCAAAGATGTCTGCTAAACTTAGATCAGGTTCAAATGCAATTAGTGTAGCACTTGGGTAAATAGTTTTAAAATACAAACTACTAATACCAATATTAGCGCCACAATCTATAATAACAGGATTTGTATGAGTTGCATCAAAACGGTATATTTCAGATAC